>JANXUV010000018.1 GCA_025356085.1 Betaproteobacteria bacterium | reverse complement strand
CCCCGGTTCCCTGGTAGAACTTGCGAGACAGGAAGCCGATCACCTCGTCGGCATTGCGGAAGCGCGCGTCGCGATCCTTCTCGATCAGCTTGTCCATCAGTCGCTGGTAGTCCGCGAGCTCCTGCGGCAAGTCGGGCGGCTGGGTGTTCAGGTGGTGCAGCGCGACTTCGACCGCCGTTTCGCCGTCGAACAGGTGCGTTCCACTCAGCATCTGGAACAGCAGCACGCCGGCGCTGTAGATGTCGGTGCGCAGATCGAGCGCGGAACCGCGCACCTGCTCCGGGCTCATGTAGCGCGGCGTGCCGAGCACTTCACCGTGGCCGGTGCGGTCGATGGCGTCGATATGCTTGGCGATGCCGAAATCCAGGATCGCCAGGCTGCCGTCGGACCGGAACATCAGGTTCTGCGGCTTCAGGTCGCGGTGCAGGATGCCCTGTTCGTGGATGTCCCCCAGCGCGAACATCAGTTCGCGGAATATCTGCAGCGACTCTTCGGGTGGCAGCGGCTTGCCGTCGAGACGCTTGTTCAGATCGCCGCCGTCGAAGAATTCCATCACCAGGTAGGCGTTCTCCCCAGACACGCCGTGGCCGTGGATCTGCGCCACATGCCGGCTGTGGATGCGCGCGACCAGGTTGTATTCCTCGATGAAGCGCTCCAGCGCCTTCTTGTCGCCCGTCACTTCGCTGCGCAGGATCTTCACCACCAGAGGCACGTCGTCGCCATCGCGCGAGGCGAGGTAGACGCGCGACATGCCCCCTTCGCCGATCAGGCGCAGGACCTGGATGCCCGGGATCCGGATGCGCGCACCCAGCTCGTTGCCTTCGACGCGCGCTGCGGTTTCCGGCGAAATGGTCCGTTCCATCTTGCCGCGCGTCAGCTCCCGCACCGACGCCACCAGCTTCTCGCGCGAAAGTTCCTGCTTGCGCTGGTAGTCGTCGGCGCCCGCTTTCATCGCGCGCACCGCGATCACCTCGTTGCCCGCGCCGGTCAGGAACAGCACCGGCGGGCAGTCCGCTCGCGTCTTGAACTGCGTCAGCCACTCCAGGCCGTCGCCGCGGCCGAGCATGTAGTCGAGGATGATGACGTCGTAGGAGCCGAGCGGGAACGCGGCGCCCGGCATCTCGCGCTCGAGCGGATCGAACTGCTCGATCTTGAGGTCAGGCCACTCTTTCTTCAGGTAAAGCGCGAGGATATTACGCAAATCCTCGTCGTCATCGATGATCAGAACTTTCACTGCTTCCCCCGGGATTCCCTGGCGCCGGCCTTACGCCGGCACGACTTTCAACGATACCACCTCGACGGGCTTTGCCTTTCCCTTGAGCTCGACCTGGCGCCGGTCGTGCGCGTCCGCGCCCAGCAGGGAGCCGAGGGCGCGCGCCGCGCGCGGCCCGATCAGAACTTCATTGGGCGCCGCGCGCTGCATCAGGCGCGCTGCGACATTCACCGGGTCACCAATGATGGTGTAGCTCATGAAGCTGGGCGCGCCGACATTGCCGGCCACTGCTTCCCCGGCCTCGATGCCGACTCCAACGCCGGTGGACAGGCCATGCTCCCTGCGCCAGCGCGCCGCCACCGGCGCGAAACGCTGGATCAGGCTGCGCGCGGTGTTCAGCGCGCGCCCGGCGGCATCGGACTGCGCCACCGGCACGTTGAAGCCGATCAGCATCGAGTCGCCGGCCATGCTGAACACCGTGCCCTCGTTCTCGTGCGCCGCGCCGGTCAGCACGGTAAAGAATTCATTCAGCATCGGCACGATGCTCGACACCGGCACGGTTTCGGACAGGCGCGTGAAGCCGCGCAGGTCCGCGAACAGCGCCACCACCGCGGTGCGGTCCGACAGGTCGCGGAACACGTCCTCGCCGTGCGGAGTGTTGAGCACGCGTTCGGCGAGGCGCGGCGACAGGTAGCGCGAAAAAGTCTTGCGGATCGCTTCCTTCTCTCGGACCTCGGCGTCCAGGCGCCGCCCTTCGAGTTCCTTGCGCGTTTCGTGCAGACGGCGCAGCGTCTTGACGCGCGCGACCAGCTCTTCGCGGCGCACCGGCTTGGAGAGGAAATCGTCGGCGCCGGCTTCGATGCCGCGCACGCGGCTGTCCTGGTCCTCGAGCGCCGTCACCAGAACCACCGGCAAGAGCGCCGTGGCGTCATTGCTTTTCAGCCGCTTGCAGACCTCGAAGCCGTCCGGGCCGGGCATCTGCACGTCGAGCAGCACCATGTCGGGCGGAGAAGCGGCGATCATCGCCATCGCTGCGTGGCCGTCGGAAGCAATATCGGCCTGCAGGCCCTGCTGGGTCAGCAACCGCACGAGAAATCCGGCCATGTCCGGATCGTCGTCCACCACCAGCACTCGGAACGCGACTTGCGCGGCGGGCGCCATGCGCCCGGCGGCGAGATTACTCATAGACGATCTGGACGCGCGCCAGGTAGTCGGCGTATTCCGCGAGGCATGCCGTCAGTGCCTCGCTGTTGCCCGCCTTGGCGATGTCTTCGACCTGCTTGCCGAGCAGCGACACCTTTTCGAAGCCGTAGGAGTTGCCGACGCCCTTCATGCGGTGGCCGAGCTGGCGCATCTGGTCGAAATCGCCGGCCGCCAGCGCGGCCTTCAGCGCCTCGAGTTCCTTGTTGCGGTTTTTCATGAAAGTCGGCACCAGGTCTTCGAGGTCCTTGGCGACGGTGACGCTAATGGGTGAGCTCATCAAACGATTATAAGGTGTTGACGCGAAAGCTGCTTTCGGTCATTTTGTGAAAGTCAGTGAAAGTCGTGCGAGGGGGCGGTCAGAGGCCCCAGCAGGCGGGTCAGCAGCCGGGTATGGTCGATCAACCGCCGCGCGATCAGGTGTACCACGCCGCTCTTGCTCTCGACGACGCCCTCTACCCCCAGCAGCTTCGCGACCAGCAACTCCCGGCGATAGCGCTTGAACAGATCGTTCCAGACCACCACGTTGATGTTGCCGCTCTCATCCTCGATCGTCACGAACACCACGCCGCTCCGGGTATCGGGGTGCTGCCGGCAGGTCACCAGGCCCGCGGCGCAGGCGCGGCTGCCATGCGGCAGCCGGTTCAGGTTTTCCGCATCGAGGATTTTTCTCGAGGAAAGGGTTTTTCTCAACAAGGCGAGCGGGTGCCGCCCCAGGGTGAAGCCCAGGCTGGCGTAGTCGGCCACGATTTCCTCCCCTTCGGATGCCGGCGCGAATTCGACGCCGCTTTCCCGGCCGATCTCCGAGGGCAGCAGCAGCGTGCTCTTCTCAACCCCGGCGGCCGCCCAGTGCGCGTTGCGCCGATGGCCGGCCAGGCTCTGCAGCGCGCCGGCGGCCGCCAGCGCCTCGAGGTCCTTCGCGTTCAATCCCGCGCGCCGCGCCAGATCGGCCGCCGAAACGTGCGGGCGGCTGACGACGATCCTTTCTCCCGGGCCCTTCCCAAGCCCGCCCACCATGCGCAGGCCAAGCCGTACGGTGCCATCCTCCATCGTGCAATCCCACAGGCTCAGGGATGCGTCCGCCGGCCTGACCTCGACGCCGTGCCGGCGCGCATCCTGGATCAGTTGCGAAGGCGCGTAAAAGCCCATCGGCTGGCTGTTGAGCAAGGCGGCGAGGAAAGCTCCCGGATGGTGATGCTTGAACCAGGCCGAAAAATAGGCAAGCTGCGCGAAACTCGCCGAGTGCGATTCCGGGAAGCCATAATCGCTGAAGCCGTAGATCTGCTTGCAGATCCTGTCGATGAACTCCGGCTGGTAATTGTTCTTGCGCATGCCGCCCTTGAGTTTCTCCTCGAAAGCGCTCATGCCGCCCTTCTTCTTCCAAGCCGCCATGGCACGGCGCAGCTGGTCCGCTTCGCCGGGGGTGAAGCCGGCGGCCACCATCGCGATCTGCATCACCTGCTCCTGGAAGATGGGCACGCCCAGCGTGCGCTCGAGAACGCCCTTCACGGCGTCGCTCGGGTAGTCGACCGGCTCCTTCCCCTCCCTGCGCCGCAGGTAGGGATGGACCATGTCGCCCTGGATGGGACCGGGGCGCACGA
>JANXUV010000005.1 GCA_025356085.1 Betaproteobacteria bacterium | reverse complement strand
GCATGCGCGCCACGTCGTCGGGCGTATTGACGACGAAGAACAGCAGGAAGGTGAGCAGGTTGACGCCGATCAGGATCGGGATCGCGTACAGCAGCCGGCGGACGATGTAGGCAAGCATCTAGGAGACAGCGGGCCGCGCAGCCATGCGTTCGCGCTTTTTATAGGTCATCACAGCCGGAACGATCGAAATAATCAATAAAAACAAGATAAAAATGAGAGGCCAATACACCGGCTGGTTCCATTCGCGGCGCGACGCTTCACGCTTCGCCGGTCCGACTCTCAGGTACTTCAGCTTGTTGTCGGAGATTTCGTTCACCTTGGCGTTGCCAAGCCAGCTGTGGAACAGCGCGAAATTCTTCGGATGGAAGCCGCCGATCCACGGCGCGTCGCGCCGGAAAATGTCGTTCATCTTGTCGATGAGCTGCTGGCGCTCGGGCCCGTTGGGCATGTTGCGCATGCGCTCGAACAGCGCGTCGAACTCCGCATTCGCGTAGTTGGACGCGTTCTCGCCCTGGTGCTTGGCGCGGCTCTGCGGCCCATGCAGCAGGAACATGAAGTTTTCCGGATCCGGGTAATCGGCGCTCCAGCCGACCATGAACAACTGCGTGCTGCCTTTTCGAAGCTTTTCCTGGAAGCGGTTCCAGTCGGTCTGGCGCGGCTCGAACTGCACGGCAATCCTGGCGAACTGCTTGCGCCACCAGTCCATCGTCGCCTTGTCGCCGGGACCGCGGCTGGTGGAATCCAGATAAAGAACCAGCGGCAGACCGGTCTTCGCGTCGCGCCCGTCGGGATAGCCGGCCTCCGCCAGCAGCTTCTTCGCCGCTTCGATGGGCCGCCGCTGCGCCTTGCCATCGTGCCACTCGTGCGTCACCGGGTTGATGCTCTCCTTACCCTCGCGGAATCCGAAAATGCCGGGCGCAACCGGACCGTGCGAAGGAACGCCGCGCCCATTGGCGAAGATGGACAGGTATTCTTCCCAGTCCACCGCGATCGCCAGCGCCTGGCGCAGCTTGCGCGCTCTCTCGGATGTGCCGCCGACGACCGGATCGAGCATGTTGACGCCGAGATAGAAAACGGTGGGCCCTACGGTCGTATCCAGCCGGATGCCGCGCGCTTCCATTTCGGGACTCAGGCCCGCCTCGCCTTCCAGCGACATTCGTACGGCCTGGTCGAAGGAGTCCGAGCCGATGCCGGAAAGATCGTAGTAGCCCTGCAGGAATTTGTTCCACAGCGGGATCGCTTCCTTCTCCCGCGTATAAATCGCCTTGTCGAGGAAGGGCATCGCCTTGCCCGCGTCGGCGAGCAGGCCGCGTTCGGCGTCGCCGGGCGCGCCTTCCGACGGATAAATCTCAACGCGAAAATTCGGATTGCGCGCGAGCACCATGCGCGCGTTCGGGTCGTTCTCCGACAGCATGAAGGGGCCGGTGCCAACCGGCCACCAGTCGAGCGTGAAGTTCTTTTCCGCCATGCCGGATTGGCTGAAGAACTTGTCCGCCTCCCAGGGCATCGGCGCGAAGAACGGCATCGCCAGCCAGTAGAGGAACTGCGGGTAACGCCCTTTCAGCGTGATGCGGTAGGTCTGCGCATCCAGCCGGGTCACGCCCTCGATGTCGTGCGCGCGCAGGTCCAGCCATTGCCCGGGCTTGTCGGCCGCCTTCAGTTTTTCAGCATATGGCTTCAGGCCGACGATGTACTCGGCCATCAGCCCGAAAATCGGCGAATGCAGCTGCGGGTGAGCAAGCCGCTTGATCTGGTAGATGTAGTCGTCGGCGGTCAGCTCGCGCGACCTCTGCGGAAGATCGTAGGGGGATTTGAGATTTTTTATCGTCGAGGAATTCAAATTCAGGTTTTCGGCGACAAAGCCCGGATGGGGTTGAAATTTGATGCCGGCCTTGATGCGGATGTCGTACACGCTGTAGACGACGCCGCCCTTCTCGACGATGCGCGCCTGCGGGATCTCCTCGGCCGTCAGCGGGATCAGCTCGTAAGGGCGCTTCAGGTAGTGGTACTGCAGCGGCGGCTCGTAGACCTGGCGCGTGAAGATGGCCTCGTCGGAAGCGTAGGATTGCGCGGGATCGAGGTGCTTGGGCCGCTCGGTGAACACCGAATACAGGATGTTCCGCCCCCGCTCCGCCACCGGGTAGGGATCGTTCCAGACCTCTCCGCACCCCGAGAGGAGAACGAGCATCAGCAGCAGCACAGGCATGCGGAAAGTATAATGCCCGCATGGCATTTCTCTCCGGCAAGAAGATCCTCATAACCGGCCTGCTCAGCAACCGCTCGATCGCCTACGGCATCGCGAAATCGGCGCGCCGCGAGGGCGCCGAGATGGCCTTCACCTACGTGGGCGAGCGCTTCAAGGACCGCGTCACCGGCCTCGCCGCCGAACTCGGATCGAGCGCCGTGTTCCCCTGCGACGTCGCGAGCGACGCCGAGATCGACGCGCTGGCCGTGTCGCTGCGCACGCACTGGGGCGGGCTCGACGGGCTGGTGCACGCGATCGGCTTTGCGCCCCGCGAGGCGATCGCAGGCGAGTTCCTGGACGGGCTGTCGCGTGAGGCGTTCCGCATCGCGCACGACATCTCCTCCTATAGCTTCCCCGCGCTGGCCAAGGCGGTGCTGCCGTTGATGGAGGGCCGCGCGGGCGCGCTGCTGACGCTAAGTTACTTGGGCGCCGAGCGCGTGGTGCCGAACTACAACACCATGGGGCTCGCCAAGGCGAGCCTGGAAGCTTCGGTGCGCTATCTGGCTGCCAATCTGGGCCCCAAGGGCATCCGGGTAAACGCCATTTCAGCGGGGCCGATCAAGACGCTGGCGGCAGCCGGCATCGCGGGGTTCAGCCGCATCCTGGGTTTCGTCGAGGCCAACGCGCCGATGCGGCGCAATGTCACCACCGATCAGGTGGGCGATGCGGCGGCGTTCCTGCTGTCGGACCTTGCTGCCGGCATCACCGGCGAGGTGCTGATGGTCGACGGCGGTTTCAGCCGCGTGGTCGGCGGCATCATGCCGCCAGAATCTACTTCTGCTCCAGATTAGCCGGCCGCACTTCGACCTTGGCCCTGGCGCGCAGGCTGGCTACGTAGACGTCGAGCTGTTCTGAACCGGCCTGCCGGTCGTAGCGGGCCTGGCTCTCGGCGGCTTGCGGACCGGTCCTCGGCTCCCCCGCGATCAGCTTGGAGATACGATAGAGGACATACCCCTCCTCGCCTCGCTCCGCACCCGCATACGCGGGCAGCTTGGACGCGTTGGCGGTCATCACCTTGCGCAGCGCCGCACCCTGCAGCCCCTGGGCGTCCTGGCGCGACACGGTTTTCGCCGCAGCCCAGGTCAGACCCGCGTCGCCGCCCTTGGCGAGCGCCGCCAGTTTTTCCTCGCCATCCTTCTTCGCCAGCGCAGTGGCTTCCCTGCGCGCCAGTTTCTGCGCGACGTCGGCCTTGACCTCATCAAAGGGCCGCTGCGCTTCCGGCTGGTGCTCGGCGACTCGCGCCGCCACCAGCACGCCGGGCGCGACTTCCACGGCGTCGGTATTGCGGCGCGGCCCCGCATTCTGCCCAGTGGAATCCTTCGAGAACAGCGCGGCGAGCAGCTTCGGGTGCGCCAGCGGGCCAATCTCGGCGGAGCCCTCGCGCCCGAACCAGCCGGTGGTAGCGAGCTTCAGCTTGTAGCGCTCAGCCGCCGGCTTCAGGCTGTCCGATTGCTCATAGACCAGGTTGTTGAAGCTTTCCGCGGTCTCGGCGAACTTCTTCGCGCCTTTCTGCTTGGTGATCTCGGCCGTCAGATCCTTTCGCGCCTCTTCCAGCGTACCGGCCTTGCCGGCCTGGATCGCGGTGAGGCGAACCACGTGAAAACCGAATTCGGACTGCACTACGCCGAACTCGCCCGGCTTGAGCTTGAAGATTTCCGCTTCCAACGCCGGGCTGGCGAGCGAGCCCTTGGCGTTCATGCCCAGGTCGCCGCCCTTTTCAGCCGAGCCGAAATCCTGCGAGTACTTTTTCGCAAGCTCGGCGAAATGCAACGGCGCTTTCTGCGCCTCGGCGAAAACCTTGTCGGCTTCCGCCTTGTCCTTGAGCAGTATGTGGCTGGCACGCCGCTGCTCCGCGACGCCCAGCTGGCCCGCGCGCGCCTCGTAGGCGGCCTTCACTTCGGCTTCGCTCGCACTTTCGCCCGTCGCCAGTTCCGCCGCGGACAACACCGCATATTCCGCGCGCACGCGTTCGGGCCGCTTGTAGTCGGCGAGATGGGATTCGTAGTAGGCCTTGGCCGCGGCTTCGTCGGGTTTGGCGCGCGCGAGGAAGGGCTCCGCCGGGATGAATGCCTCGGCGATTTCGCGCTTCTCGGCCTCCAGCGCGGCGAGCCGCTCGGCGACCGCGCGCGGCTGCATCGCGCTGCCGGCGACCGCGCCGGCCAGCCGCTCGGCCGGGATCTCGGCGCGCAGCTTCGCCACGTTGCCCTCGTCCGACATGTTCATCGAGCGCAGGTAGTTGGCGTAGCGCTCGCTGGAAAACTTGCCGCCCTCCTGGAACTCGGGCGCCGCGAGGATCGCTGCCACCACTTCTTCCTTCGACAGCAGCAGCCCGGCGTTCACCACCTCATTGGTGATCACGCGCCGGGAGACCAGCGAATCGAGGATCGCCAGGCGCATTTCCGGCGTGTCGAAGGCGGAGATGTCCGCGCCCCGGCCCATCATCTGGCGGATGCGGTCCTGCTGGCGGCGCGCCTCCTCGGAGAACTCGCGCATGGTGACCGGCGTGCCGTCCACGCTGGCGGCATCGTTCGCGCCGCCCCTGGAGCGCGTGTACGAATCCAGGCCGAAGAACGCGAACGGCAGGATCGTCAGCCCGAGGATGATCTGCAGGAGGCGCTTGTGGTTGGCGACGAAATCGAACATGGATTGGAAATGGGGCCGGAAAAGTACTTAAGGCGTTGGCGGAGCGGACGGGACTCGAACCCGCGACCCCCGGCGTGACAGAGCACAATGAGCGCGGCTAAGTGGTTATTTTAACAGGGAGTCGGCAGGGCCAGCCACCACTTACCGCGCCTCATTTCTACCCTGCCCGATTTTACCCGCGACACATTTTCGGCACAGCGGCGGCGGGTTCATGAGAAGGGGTTCAACGTCGGGACGCCGCTCGCGGCAAAGTGCGCGGCGTTGCGCGACACCACGGTCAGGTCGTGTATGAGCGCCGTGGCCGCGATCTGCTTGTCGAGTTCGTTCTCAGGGTGCGGGACGCGTAGCCGGCCCCAGACCTGCGCCGCCTCCGCGTCGAAATCGAGAATCCAGTCGGCGTAAGCGCTCAGAATGCCCTGCAGCCAGCGTTCCAACAGCCGCGCCTGCGGCTCGTCGCCCCGGTGCCGGATCAGCTCTACGCCACGTCTCAGCTCACCGACGGTGACGACCGAGAGAAACAGCCCCTCGTCGCCCCGCGCGCCCGCGCGGAAGAACGCCCGCACGCCCGGATTCGACTTTCTGCCCTTGCGCGCCTCGCTGATGACGTTGGTGTCAACCAAATACACGGGGCGCCTTGCGCCGGGACTCGACGCGCGCGAAATCCCCGTCCGTGCCCACGTCCGGCATCGAGGCGAGCACCTGCGCGAAGCTGCGCCGGCGCGTGCGCCCGAGGGCGGCTGCCAAGATCGCGCGATGCTCGGCCTCGGCGCTGCGGCCGTGCTTGCCGGCGCGCTGCTTCAGCGTCTTGACCAGCGCTTCGTCCACGTCTCGGACCAGCAAATTCGCCATGGGTTTCCTCTAATGTGCTACGCTGATAGCAATGATAGCATAGCCCGCCTTGCGCCTCTTACCGCAACTAGCGGCGGTTTTGAAAGCACCCTACTACTTATGAGGATGAATATTCCTCGATTTTGAAAAAGGTAAGCCAATGGAAAGGCCTTCCAATCGTCCAAAAGCAGGATGCGAACCTTGCAAAGAGGCTCGCGGGAATGAATGATGTGTGGGTCGCTTCAAGAGAGCTCAACAACGGATAGGAAGTCTATCCGCCCCTGGCCGCGCGGCGCCGCACGAATTGGCCATCCTCCCGCTCCTCAGCCCGGTTTCAGCGATGCACAAT
>JANXUV010000213.1 GCA_025356085.1 Betaproteobacteria bacterium | reverse complement strand
GCACCCCGTCCTGACCGAAACCGTCAAGCGGCTGTCGCAATGACGACAGCCGTGCCGTGCGCCCGGCTTCAGTCGGCGTAGCCCGGCAGTTCCCGGTCGAGCACGCGCATCATCGCCTCGAAATAGAGACGGTCGCGTTCTGCGCGCGAGTGCCGGTCGCCCGCGAACGGCTCCTGCACTTTTGCCACGATTTCCTCGGACAGCACCTCGATCGGGCGGCCCGTGCTCAGTGCGAGGATCTGCGTGCGGCAGACGCGCTCGAGCTTGTACAGGCGGCGATAGGCCTGCGCGATCGTGTCGCCGGCGACCAGCACGCCGTGGTTCTTCATGAACAGCACGTGCTTGTCGCCAATGACCTTCGCCAGGCGTTCGCCTTCCTCCAACGAGTCCGCGGTGCCGGCGTAGGTGTCGTCGTAGGCGATGCGGTTGTGGAAGAACGCCGCAGTCTGATTGGCGGGCAGCAGGCGATTGTTCTGCAGCATGTTCAGCGCCAGCGCCCAGGTCTGGTGGGTATGCAGCACCACGCGCGCGCCGGTGACCCGGTGGATGGGCGCATGGATGCACTGCGCCGAGAGTTCCACCACGCCTTCGCCTTCCAGCGTCTGGCCCGATTCGTCCCAGACGATCATGTCGCTTGCGCGCGCCTCCGACCAGTGCAGGCCAAAGGGGAGGATGAGGAAGCGGTCGTCGCGCCCCGGCAGCGTCACCGTGAAATGGTTGTCGATGCCTTCCTCCAGCTCGTGGAAGACCGCCAGACGATGCGCCGCGGCGAGGTGGATCTTGGCTTCCTTGACGGGGTCGGCAGCGCGTTTTTGTGAGAGCGAATGCACGGACATGAAAGACCTTTCGAAGCCAAGGTTATGGGCATATTATCCCTGCGCAGGCCCTCTGGGGGAAACCTTGAACGAAAGCGTTCTGAAACAGCGCCTCGCGGCCATCCTTGCCGCCGACGTGGCGGGTTATTCGCGGCTGATGTCCGCGGACGAGCGTGCGACCGTGGCGGCACTCGACGGCGCGCGTGGCGTGTTCCGCCGCTGGATAGAGGCCAACCAGGGGCGCGTCATCGACATGGCCGGGGATTCGGTGCTGGCGGTGTTCGAGACCGCGAGCGGCGCGCTGCGCGCAGCGATGGCGATCCAGGCGGCGCTTGCGCTGACCGCGGCGGCGGAGACCGAGGAGCGCAGGATGCTCTTTCGCATCGGCGTGCACCTTGGCGACGTCATGGAAAAGTCCGACGGTACGATCTACGGCGACGGCGTCAACATCGCCGCGCGGCTCGAGAGCCTGGCGCCGCCGGGCAGCATCGCGGTATCCGAGGCGGTGCAGGTGTCCCAGCGCGACCGGCTTGCCGTGGCGTTCCATGACCTGGGCGAGCACAGCGTGAAGAACATCGCGCGTCCGGTGCGCGCGTTCCAGCTCGGCGTCGAGGGCGAGCCGGCGGACGCCGCCGCGGCCCGCTCGCAGCTCGCGATGCCGGACAAGCCGTCGATCGCGGTGCTGCCCTTCGACAACATGTCGAAGGAACCGGAACAGGAATTCATCGCCGACGGCGTGGTCGAGGCGATCACCGCTACGCTGTCGCGCATCCGCTCCTTCTTCGTCATTGCGCGCAATTCCGCATTTCTATACAAGGGCAAGGCGATCGACGTGCAGCGCGTCAGCCGGGAACTGGGCGTGCGCTACGTGCTTGAAGGCAGCGTGCAGAAGGCGGGCAACCGGCTGCGCATCACGGTGCAGCTGATCGATGCCGCGAGCGGCACGCACGTCTGGGCGGACCGCTTCGACGGCTCGGTGGAGGACATATTCGACCTGCAGGACAAAATCACCGAGCAGGTGGCCGGCGCGCTGCAGCCCTCGATCCGCCTCGCGGAGATCGAGCGCGCGCGCCGCAAACGCCCGCAGGAGCTGGGCGCCTACGACTACACGATGCGGGCAATGCCCCATGTGTGGGCGCTCGAAAAGGAGGCGAGCGCCAAGGCGCTGGAACTGCTTGGCGAGGCGCTCGCCATCGACCCCACTTATCCGCTCGCGCTCTCGCTCGCGGGCTGGTGCCATGCGCAACGCTCGGTCTACAACTGGGCCGACGATCTCGATGCGTCCAAGAAGGAGGCGCTCCGGCACGCGGAAAAAGCGGCCGAGCTGAGTGGGGACGATCCTCTGATCCTGGCCGTGCTGGGCGCAGTGCACACCTTCGTGCGGAATCTCGGTACGGCGCGCCTGCTGCTTGAGCGCGCGGTGCAGCTCGACCCGAACGCGGCCTGGGCCTGGAGCCGGTTGGGGTGGGTGGAGAATTACAGCGACCATCCGGATCGCGCGATCGAGAATTTCGAGCGCGCCATCCGGCTCAGCCCTCTGGATCCCATGAATTTCAACAATATCGTCGGCATCGGCTCGGCCAAGGAGATTTCCGGGCGCTACGACGAGGCGCTTGCCCTGTACCGACGCGCGCACCAGGAGCGCCCGCATGCGAACTGGATTCTGCGCAATACGGTGGCCTGCCTCGCCGGTGCCGGCAAGATCGAAGAGGCCGCGGCCGAATTGAAGCGCATGTACCAGTTCTACCCGGGCATCACCGTCGCTAAATTCAAGGAGGCCATGGTATTTTCCGCCCAGAGCATGGAGACTATGGCCGCCAATCTCAGAAAAGCCGGCTTGCCGGACTGACGACCTCCAAGGAGACCCGAACCATGGCAAAACGATATTCGAGCATTCTGGAAACGATCGGCAACACGCCGGTGGTGCGCGTCAACCGCCTGGCGCCGGCGGGCGTGAACCTGTACGTCAAGATCGAGGCCTTCAACCCCCTCGGTTCGATCAAGGATCGCCTCGCGCTCGGCGTGATCGAGGCGGCGGAGAAATCCGGGGCGCTGAAGCCGGGCCAGACCGTGATCGAGGCGACCAGCGGCAACACCGGCATCGGCCTGGCCATGGTCTGCGCCGCCAAGGGCTACCCGCTGGTGGTGACCATGGCCGAGCCCTTCAGCGTCGAGCGGCGCAAGCTGATGCGCTTCCTCGGCGCCAAGGTGATCATCACCCCCGCAGCCGAGCGGGCCGTCGGCATGATCAAGAAGATGGAAGAACTCGCCGCCGCGCATGGCTGGTTCATGACGCGCCAGTTCGAGAACGAGGCCAACCCCGATATTCACTCGCGCACCACCGCGCGCGAGATCGTCGACGCCTTCGCCGACACCAAGCTCGACTACTGGGTCACCGGCTACGGCACCGGCGGAACCCTGAAAGGCGTGGCACGGGTGCTGCGCAAGGAAAGCCCCAAAACCCAGATCATCGTCTGCGAGCCGGAAGACGCACCGCTGCTCGGCAGCAAAGTCGAGCAGGCGCGCAAGCCCGACGGTACGCCCGCTGCGCCGCACCCGAGTTTCAAGCCGCACCCGATGCAGGGCTGGACGCCGGACTTCATCCCGAAACTGACCGGCGACGCGGTCGACATGAAGGTCATCGACCGTCTGCTGCACATCCCCGGGCCGGAGGCCATCCGCTGCAGCAAGGATCTCGCCGTCAAGGAAGGCCTCTTCGTTGGCATTTCGTCCGGAGCAACTTTCGCCGGCGCGCTCAAGGTGGCGGCCGAGGCGCCCAAGGGCTCGAACATCCTGTGCATGCTGCCCGATACCGGGGAACGCTATCTCAGCACACCGCTCTTCGCCGACGTCCCCGCGGATATGACCGAGGAGGAATTGAAGATTTCGCGCTCGACGCCGGGCGGCCAGCTCAAGCCGCCGGCCTAGAGATTGATCACGTAGCGCAGGAAGCCGCTGTGCGGCGTGTACTTGTCGTACAGGCCGCGCGCGCGGTAGTTCGTTTCCGCGGTGGCCCAGTACAACCGCGACCATTTCTGCGCCTTGACCTCGCCCACCAGCCAGTCGATGAGCTGCTTGCCGATGCCCGTGGCGCGCGTCTTCGGGTCGACGAACAGGTCCTGCAGGTAGCAGGCGGGCGTCAGCGACCAGGTGTGCTCGTGGATCACGTAGTTGGCGATGCCGATCACGCCAGCCGCTTTCGTTTCGGCGACGATGGCGCGCATGGGCCCCTCTTTTTCCATCAGGCGCTTCCAGGTGTGCTCGGTGACTGCCCCGCGCAAGTCCACCTTATAGAAGGTGCAATAGCCCTCCCACAGCACTTGCCAGCGTGCCCGGTCGCGGGCCTCGATCTTGCGTATCGACGCATTCATCTGTTACACCTCGATGCTGGCCAACCTGAAAAGTACCACCATGCCCAAGCACATCGACTACTACTTCACGCCCATCTCGCCGTGGGCCTACCTGGGCCACGCTCGTTTCACTGAAATTGCGAAGCGCCACGGCGCGACCGTGAGCGTGAAGCCGGTGGACTACGGCGTCATCTTTCCGCAATCCGGCGGCCTGCCGCTCGCCAAGCGCGCGCCACAGCGGCAGGCGTACCGCCTGCAGGAACTGCCGCGCTGGCGCGATTTCCTCGGCGTGCCCTTGAATGTCCATCCGAAATTCTTTCCGGCCGATCCGATGCAAGCCGCGTGCCTCATCAGCGCGGCGCCTGACGACAAGCGGTTGGCGCTGGCGGGCGATTTCCTGCGCGCGGTGTGGGCGGAGGAGAAGAATATCGCCGATGCGGGCGTGGTGGCGGAGATCGCAGGGCGCCATGGGATCGCAGACACGGCGGCCGCGGTCGCTCGCGGCAAGGCGGCCTACGAAAGCAACACCCGGGAAGCGACGGAGCGGCAGGTGTTCGGCGCGCCGACATACGTTTATCGCGACGAACTGTTCTGGGGGCAGGACCGCCTCGATTTCCTCGATCGGGCTATGATTCGCTGAGGCGCTCGGGGAGGGCGCGGCAATGGACGCGCAGGCGCCGGCCAAGGAAGAGGAAATCGAGACCACCATCCGCGAGGATACGCAGCGGATCGGCAAGTTCGCGCTGACCGCGCGCCTGGGCAAGGGCAGCTCCGGCACGGTCTACAAGGCGCTCGACACATTTTCCGGCCAGGAAGTCGCGCTCAAGGTGCTGGATGAAAGCTTGTTCGCCGGCGCGGGCATCAACGAGATGAGCCGCCAGCAGTTCATGAACGAGGCTTCGCTCGCCGGGCGGCTGCAGCATCCGCACATCGCCGCGATCCTGGAAGCCTGCATCGACGAGAAATCCGGCTACATCGCGGTCGAATACGTGCCGGGCGGCGACCTGTCGCGCTGCGTACAGCCCGACGGCCTGCTGAAGATCGAAGAAGTGTTCGAGATCGCCTTCAAGTGCTGCGGCGCGCTCGACTACGCGTACCGGCAGGGCATCGTCCACCGCGACATCAAGCCGGCCAACCTGATGGTGTCGGAAGGCACGCAGATCAAAATTGTGGACTTCGGCGCGGCGCTGCTCACCAATACCGCGCACACGCAGATCCAGGACGTCGGCACGCCCAGCTACATGTCGCCCGAGCAGGTGCGCGGCGCCACGCTGGGCTTCGAGAGCGACATGTTCTCGCTGGGCGTGGTGCTATATGGGCTGTTCACCGGCCAGCGGCCCTTCACCGGCGAAACGGTGGCCCAGCTGCTGGTCAACATCGTCGAGCAGGAGCCGCCGCTGCCCAGCGAGTGGCGGCCGGACCTGGATCGCGAAGTCGACCGGATCCTGATGCGCATGCTGCACAAGGCGCCGGAAAAAAGATATTCGAGCTGGGCCGACCTGGCTTTCGACCTCGCCGAGATCGGCCGCTTCAGCGTCTACGTGAAGGAAATTTCCGACCGGGAGAAATTCACCGCGCTGCGCGGCTTCCAGCCGTTGGCCCGGTTGAACGACGCCGAAATCTGGGAGCTGGTGCACGCCAGCTACTGGGTACGGGTGCCGGCGCAGACCACCATCATGAAAGAAGGCGACAAGGGCGCGGAGCTGCTGTTTCTCGCGCATGGCGAAGTCAAGATCGTGAAGCAGGGCCGGCTGCTGAACGTGCTGCGCACCGGCTCCTACTTCGGCGAGATGGCGCACGTGAAGGCCGGCGGCATCCCGCGCCAGGCGACAGTGGAAACCATGACCGACGCGCTGATCGCCGAGTTCCGGCCCTCGGCGATGAAGAAACTCTCCGTCAACTGCCAGCTGCAACTATCGCAGTCGCTGCTCAACACCGTCGTCGATCGCCTGATGTTCGCCGACGAGCGCATCGCGCACGCGTAGTTGGCAATTCTGCATGTCTGCTTTCGGCCAAAAGCGGACTATTCGTTACTCACTGCGAATAACTGTGGCGCATGTCGGAGAAGCGCGGATGGGCATGCCCCGCCGCCCAGGTCAGTAGCTTTGCCAGCGACTGCCGCGTCGAACGGTGCGGCCGACCCAGCGTACTTGATCGTGTTTCGCTTGCCTTTGGTGGTGTGATAGAGCGACACATTGTTCTCGAGCGCATTGCCACGGGCGACGTAGTAGTTGTCGCCATTCTTCCAGCGCTAAACCACCCCGCCAGCCTGGTCCTCACGCCCGTTTTCGGGCCGGAAGCGGACCTCGACGAAGCCATCCGTGATAGAAGCGTATTTCTTCACGCACCACGGGAATGTTCCTGAGCCGCTTTGGCGCAATACATTCGCCGTTCCGTCGCGTTCCACTGCCTAGCGTGGCGAGCCTTTGCCTGTCACGCCGCAGATCCAGTTCGCCGGCAACGCGCCGGCATCGAACCTCTCTGTTTCGGCACTCGCGGCAGATGCCGCAAGAATACTCATCGCTGTCACGAGCAGGCCTCGCATGGCAGTCTCCTCACCGGTAAGCTTCTGGGTTCCAGGTATGGACCTCGTCCTGGCCGTCTTTGCTCCACGAATAGAGTGCGTCGTAGAGAACCATGCCGTGCTTCAGCATTTCGTGGTCGTCGCGAATGGTCCGCGACAGGCCGAGCGACATCGCTACAAGCCCTGCCGATTGCTTCGCGATGTCATGCTTGCCCGTGTCCGCGCCGCGGACGATTAGCGCGAGCCGAGCGAGGGCGGGATCTCCACCCAGGCGGTAGTGCTTGATGAAGGCATCAAAGCTGCACAAATCGCCGTCGTGCGTGAAATGGACGTCCGGTACGTCGTACGGGATTGCTTCCCGGTCCTTGGCCACGTCGCCTACGGTCTTCGGCGGCACGTAGAGAAACTCGGCGCTCCGGTCAACGAACCGCGAAATGAGCCACGGACAGGCGATGCGGTCGACTTTGGGCCGCTCGCGCGTTACCCATCGCGTGCTGGCGGCCTTGGGCTTCTTGTCCATGGCACCGCCTTTTTTCTTCCAGTGCTCGATCCCGCCCTCCAGGAACAGGGCCTTGATGCCGCTGTCGGCAAGCGCCTTTGCCGTGCCCTGGCTGACCTGGTGGCCGTGAACGCAGTAGACAACGACGTTCGCTGCGCGCGGTAGCGATTTGGCCCACTGGTCGACCGCCTCTGGGTCGCGCCGCAGCGCTCCAGAGATCAGGTCGCCTGACTCGAGAAAGGCAGGAGCGCGACGCACATCGACAAGCAGCGTACCCTCCTCGGCGGAAATGGACTTACGAAGGTCAACGGACGAAATCGAATTCATGGTTTTTGCGCCTTTAAGCCTTGAACATCGGATACACGATGAGCCCTGCGACCGCCGCCGCCGCGACAATGACCGGCTCCGGCAGCTTTTTCACCTTCCACAGCAGCAGAACAGCGACCAGGGCGATAGCGATTGTCGGTATGTCGACGATGGACCGCTTGCCCAGGACGATAACCGCTCCGGTGATCGTCCCGATGGCCGCGGCCGTAACGCCGTCAACGAAGGCCACGATGCCGGGCTTCTTGCCGTGCTTGCGGAAATATGGCGCCGGGATGATCGTGAAGAGGTAGCACGGCAGGAACGTCGCGAGCGCCGCAACTGTTGCGCCGGCAAGCCCGGCGACCAGGTAGCCGATGAATCCCACAGTGATGACGACAGGCCCCGGCGTGATCATCGCGACCGCCACCGCATCGACAAATTGCCGCTCCGTCAGCCAGTGATGTTCGTTGACGACCCCACCGTAGAGGAACGGGACGATTGCGAGTCCGCTGCCGAACACGAACGCGCCGGCCTCCGCAAAGAAAACCGCGATCTGGGTGAGGACGCCCCAGTCCGTGACCGCCGCGAGGCTCGCCGCGTTGGGCAGCTCGGCGGCAAAGGCCAAACCTGCCGCAGATGAATTCGAGAATCTGGGCGGTGCTCGCAGCAGCCAGATGAGGATGCCCGCGCCAAGAAAAAGCCACACGCTCTCGGACTCGGTCACGACGGTCCAGACCATGGCCACGGCGAAGATGAGCCAGAGCAGCTTGTCCTTGCCGATACTCTTGGTGGTGAGCTTGTAGGCGCTGATGGCGATGATGCCGATGACTGCCGCACCGACGCCATAGAACACGGACTGCATCCAGGTGAGTCCGCCGTAGGCGACGTAGGCCATGCCAAGCGCAATCACCATGAGAAACGACGGCACAACGAACGCCAGGCCCGCGAGCGTCGCTCCGGCCACGCCGTAGTGGACGTAGCCGAGGTAGATCCCGAGCTGCGCGGCAAGCGGGCCCGGCATCAGCTGGGCCAGCGCGAGACCTTCCTTGTAGTCGCTCTCGGAGATCCACTTGCGATCCTCGACCAGGTCTCGATGCATGTAGCCGCAGAGCGCAACCGGACCGCCGAAACCGACGGTCCCGAGCCTGGCCATATAGAGCACCATCTGCCAGAGCGAATATCCCGGCTGCGCCGCTTTTTCGGCGCTCATCGGGCGCGGAACACGAACACTTGCGACGGCCACCTTCCGACACCCGGTCCAGCAACGTAGAGCCGCTCCTCCTCCGGCACCCACAGTCCGGTGCGCGCCCAAGCCGACGTCATGACCTGACCCTCTAACCTATAGCGGTCGGGGGCTTCCTGGCGAAAAATCTCCACATGCCCGGTCCCGCAAACCACGTAGATGCGCTTGCGTACAGCGTCGAAGAACAGGTCGTCCGGGTCCTCGCCGATCACTTTCTTCGCCACGACCTTGCCGGTATCGATGTCGTATACCAGCATCACCGCGGGCGAGCGGGCGCCGACGAAAAGCCGGCGAGACGCCTCATCGAGCGCCATGGGAAAGTTTGCCTTTGCGCCCGGCGTGGGCCAGGTCGCCGTTACAGAGCGCTTTTCCCGATCGACGACGGCAATGTGGCCGGCCTTCGGCACATTGACGAAGATCCGCGGCCCGGTGCGCTCGAGCTGGAAGGACTCCGGATGCGCCGACAGTGCGATGTCCCCTGCCGATTCTCCCGTGGCGGCATCAAGCAGGCGCAGAGCGCCGCTGCCGTAGCCGACGATAATTTTCCTCGCGACAGCGTCGTATCGAATGTTGTCCGCGTCGTTCATGCCAACCAGCTGTTTGAGCACCGCGAGCGACGCGCCATCCAGAACGTCTACGCGGTTTGCGCTGCCGTTCGCCACGAAGACTGCATTCTGTTCCGCGAGAAAAGCGATGCCCTGTGGCTCGCCAAAGCCGCGCAGGCTCGCAAGGTGCCGCATGGAACCGGTGTCCAGCACTTCCAGCGTGTCGTTGCCAAGCGCAGCGACGAAGAGGCGCCGGCCCTTCACGTCGGCGGCAAGATGGTCGATGCGGCCCTTGACGCCGGGCAGCGGGATAGTCCCCACCAGCTCGAGCGGCGCGTCGCCGGCGGCATGTGCTGCAGGCGACGCGAATGCAATCAGGATCAACGCGAGGCGAACCAGTGTCATATCAAGGCCCCTTTTGGAATGAGAACGCCCAGGTCAGGCCAACGCGGACTTCGTGAATCGGCTCGCTGCCGAAGCTGCCAGACCGCAAGCCGAAATCGAAGGACAAGCCTTCCCGTGCCCGCCAGATGGCGCCAACAAGATGGGACCGGGTACGGGGCGAGCCTTTCGCCTGTTCGGCGAAGACCTCGGCGACGGGCCGTATTATCCAGATGCTCGGTCCTTCGATGATCGCACCAAGGAAAACGTCAGGCTGGTGCTCGCGAGTTTCTGCCAGCGCGGCGTTAAGGTGGATCGTCGCGGCCTGCCATTGCTGCGAAGCGATGCCCGCCACAGAGAAGCCCGTTTTGCCCGGCCCCTGCGATGGAGGCAGCAGGAAACCATACTCAGTGGCGACACTGACACCGTCCTCGCCCTGCAGCGCGCCGCGGCGCAGGACTTGCTTGATGAACACGCCGTTATCCACAAACGCGGCGCCGGACTGGCCGGGAGTGCTGTCAATTGGCGCTTCGCGCTGTCCCTGGATCACCATCTCGCGATCGCCCGAAAAACCGATGTTCGCGATCACCGCCGGAGCCACAAGAAACCGCTGCTGCCCTTCGCGTAGCCTGCCTACCGGCGCGAACTCGAGCTCGAACTCCCCGGCGTGGGCGACGTCGGCGTCGGTCGAATCAAATGGACGGTACGCGCGCGCCAGCGAGCAGTACGTGGCCAGTAGGAACACCGCGGCGCCTGCGGCAAGCGTCGCGCGCGTGGCTATCATTCAGGCAATCTCCGCGGCCGGCTCGTAGCGCCGGAAGGCAGCAAGCAGTGCGAGGTCGTAGGCGATTTTGAGAACGCCGCAGGCGACGAGCGGCGTTGCCAGCGAGCCTGCCGCGAACAGCAGGCCGCTCATCGATGGGCCGGCGGCAGAGGCAAGGCTGCGCGGCACGGCTGTGAAGCTCGCGGCGGCCGGCCGCTCGGCGGGCGTCACCACGGACATCACGAAAGCGCTGCGCACCGGGACGTCCATTTGCGAAAGGGCGCTGCGCGCGAGCAGGCAGCCGAGCGCGATGGCGAAGTCGGGCGCGAAAGCCGCAGCGATCAGGAACAGGCTCGCCGGGATGTGTGTGAATACCATGGTGTTGACCAGGCCGATGCGGCGCGCAAGCAGGGGCGCGACGAGCTGCGAGAAGGCGCCCAGCAGTCCAGTCCAGAAAAAGAAAGCGCCCGCCGCCGCGAGGGACATGCCGAAGCGTTGGAACAGCCACAACGCCAGCAGCGCGTTCACGAGCAATCCGCCCGCGAAGGAATCGACGCTGAAGAGCGCGGCCAGCCGCAACACGATGCCGCGCGAAGGCCCGAGCGGCACCGCAGGCGCCGCGTCTGCATGGGCCGCAGGCAGTCGCGCGTAGATGAGCCAGACCGCGATGCCGACAGCCGCATAGAGCAGGAACATCGCGCGCATCGCGTCGAGCTTCGGGATGCCTGCCATATCGGCAAGCCCATCGGGCACGGCCGCCGCGAGCGCCCCGACCGCGCCGCAGATCGAGCCGGTAAAGCTGTAGCGCGCAAAGGCGGCCGTGCGCGCTTCGCCCGAGAGTGCACCGGCGATCGCCGTGTGCTCTAGCGGCAGGAACACGCTTACGTCGCCGCCGCTCGGGTTGAGCGGCCCGAGGAAAGCCACCACGAGCAGAGGCCAGAGCGCGGTAAACGACGCGAAGCCGAGGCCCGTGACCACCATGAGCACGGAGGCGGCGAGCAGCAGCCGGCGCAGCGGATAGCGACTGCCCCAGCGGCCCACCGCAAGTGTCGCCAGCGCCGAGCCGAACAGCGTCGCCGTGCTCAGGAACCCGACCGCCAGTTCGCCATGGCCTAGCGCAAGCAGGTAGGCGGGCAGCAGCACCGCGACAAAGCCGTCGGTGAAGGCACGCAGCGCGCGCGCGGCAAGGATCAGGCGCAGCACGGCTTCACTTGCCCCAAGAGAAATCGTCGAAGGCGGTGACGCTGTCCGCCTTGGTCCACACGCCCACCGCGCCCGGGCCTGAAATGTTGCCGTCCTCGATGTCGATATAGGCCTTGCCGTCCAGCACGACCTTGATGCGCTTGCCGGCGAATTCGACGCGCAGCGTGTGCCACACGTTGCCCGGCACAGGCGCATCGACGTACTTGATCGTGATGCGCCGCCCGTTTGTAGTGTGATAGAGCGAGACGTTGTTCTCCAGCGCGTTCGCACGCGCGACGTAGTAGTTGTCGGTGTCCTTCCAGCGCCAGACTACGCCGCCCGCCTGGTCCTCTCTACCGTTTTCCGGCTTGAACCTGACCTCGACGAAGCCGTCGGCAGTGGAGATCTCCTTCTTCACGCACCACGGAAATGTACCCGAGCCGCTCTGGCGCAGCACGTTGGGCTTGCTTGGCGCGCCGGCATCGGCACTGACAGCCCATTTGGGGCTGCCCTTGCCGGTGACGCCGCAGGTCCAGCCGGGCGGCAGCGCACCCGGCTTTGCGCCGTCGAAATTATCGGTCTCGGCGAACGCGGCGCTTGCCGCAAAAATAGTCGTCGCAATCACGATGGCACCTCTCATGTCGGGTCTAGCCCCTCTCGAAATCGGGCTCAGGCGGCCCGCCTAGCGGAGAAATGGAAATGCGTCCCGGCGCACTCGCGCACGGCTTCGCGGTAAACCGCGATGGCGGCGGCGACGTCTTGCAGGCCGGTTCCGGTTGAATCGAAAACGATAATCTCATCCGCCGAGGTACGGCCCGGCTTGCGGCCTGCGACAACTTCGGCGAGTTCCGCATGCACGGCGTCGCGCGTCATCGCGCCCGCTGCGATAGCGTGGTGCAAGTCCCCGATCGAGGCGGCCTGTTCAGTGAGGTCCGTCACCACCTTGGCTGTCGCCATGAGCGCCGGGTCGATCTCCTGCTTGTGCTCGCTGTCGGCGCCCACGGCGGCGATGAAGGTCCCCGGCCGGACCCGGTCGCGCCTGATGATGAATTCGCGCGCGGTCGTGCAGGTGATGATGAGGTCGCTTTCCGCGACGGCGGCATCGAGATCTGCGACGGCCGTAACGGACAGGTCCGACGCGAACGTTTTCGCGAGTTCAATGTCCCGGTCATAGGCGAGCACGCGGCGCGGCTTGCGCACACGCAGCAAGGCGCGCAGCTGTGCGGGCGCCTGGCCGCCGCAGCCGACCAACAGGGCAGTGTCGCAGGCCTCCCGGGCCAGGTACTTCGCCGCAACTGCGCTCGCCGCCGCCGTGCGCAGCGCTGTGATGCCGATGGAATCCATGACCGCGAGCGGCGTTCCGTTCGCCGCGTCCGAGAGGATCACGGCGCCCTGGATCGTGGGCAGGCCATGGCGCATGCCGTTGCCGGGGAAATTGGCGTTCAGCTTTGCGGCGAAGTACGGACGATCGAGGGTCAGGAAGCCCGCCTTGACATGGAAGCTGCCATCGCCCGCGTGCATGCCGAGGATGCCGGGCGGCGGTAAACCGCCGCCGGATAGACGGCGAAAGGCATCCTCAATCGCCACGATGCACAAGTCAGGCGTCAGCAACCGCTCGACCTCCGCCCGGCAGAGTAGCAGAGTGCCCGTCACGGAAACATCTTCACGGGCCCGCCCATGGCCTTCCAGCCCATATGCCCGCTGTTCATGTACTTCGCGTCGAAGCCCGCCTCCTTCAGCTTCACCGCCGTGCCACAGCCGACGTGAAAGCCGTACGCGCAATACACGACCACCGGCTGCGCCTTGTCGAGCTCGCCGACCCACTTGTCGAACTGCTCGGGGTCGCGCCACTGGATGCCGGCGGCGATCTCCTGCTGGCGCGAAACGAAATGACGCGGCCGCACATCGACGACCTGCACCTTGCCCGAGGCAAGCATGTCCTTGACCTCTTCGGCGGTCACGCCTTGCACGTCGCCAAACTCCGGCTGCAGCAGCGGCCGCGGCCCTTCGACCTTCCTCGCATCCTCATATCTCTGGAAGAGCGCCGGCCAGTCGAGATTGCGGAAGAAAGCATCCACGTAGGCCTTGGCGTTGGCGCCGAAGTCCATGTGGTACGCATGCTCGTACATGTCGAGCGCGAGGATCGGCACGCCGCCCGCGATCGATAGCGCGTGCTCGGAAGCGTATTGATTGATGAGCGTGCCGTCGCGCGGCACGTATGTCAGCACGACCCAGCCCGAGCCGCCTCCAAGCGCGTAGCCCATGGCCCGGAACTCGGCGCGCCAGCGATCCATGGATCCGAAGTCGCGGGCGAGCGCGTCGGACATGTCTTTCGTCGGCTTGCCATCGCCTCCGAGGCCCGCGAAGTAGAGCTCGTGCAGCAGCGTCGAATTGAGCGCCGTGAGCTGGTCGCGCTTGAGGCCGTTCAGCACGTGCCCGGGCGCCTTGTCGAAGTCCATGCCTTCGAGCTGCTCCGTGATCGCGTTCAGCCGGCGCATCGCGCCGCCGTAGTTGTTCTCGTAGTGGCTCTCGATGAGCTTCGGCGAAAGCCCGTTGAGCGTCCAGGGACGGCATTGGATCTGCTTCAGTTGATAGCGCATGTGGATCTCCTGTCGTTCGATTGGGTGGACGGCGCGGCGGCAACGACCTTTTCGCCCCGCGTCAGGTTGCTGCTGATCTTCCAGACTTCGCCGTGCGCATGACTGACTGCAAAGAACGCACCGCGCGGGGCGGAATACTCGATGATGTTGAAGCCGACATCCCGGCCGTTTTCGGCCTCGAGCGCGACCGGGTGGACGGAAACCGCGAAGCTCTCCGGGTCGATCCGCCACAGGGTCGGGATCACGTTGCTCGTGACGATCACTTCGCCCTTGGGCCCCAGGGTCATGTCCGGCATGCAGGCGGCGACCGGGCCGGCGACGATCCAGCCAGGCAAGTCAAACACGACCGCGCTCCGCTCACCGTGGAGCTGCAGCGAGACGCCGCCGCTGGTCAGCCGCCAGATCCGGCCGCGAGCGCGGTCGACCTTTGTCCGTGCGCTGTCGAACTCGACTGGGCGCGCTTTCGTGACTTCTCTGGGAATCGCCACCATGCCGCTGTCACAGCCTCCAAGGCATGCAAATGCAGCGAGGACGGAAAACGCCAATCTTGATCTCATGACACTTACTCCTTCCCCAATGAGGGGACTGGAGCAGCGCTTGGGACCGAAGTGTCCTGAACTGCCGGGTGCCTGCACCAACCCGGTGGGGACGTCATCCCCGCGTGAGGAGCACCTTAGGCCGCGTCCAGAGTCTGGGTCAATAGATTCTTGTACATTTCATCACTTTTATGTGATACATATAACATCATGAACGAGTTCGCCGCTCTGGTCCTCAGCCTGCCCACGCGCAATTCCACCCTGCGCATGCGGATCTGGCGCGCCCTGAAGGACAACGGTTGCGGCGTGCTGCGCGATGGCGTGTACCTGTTGCCGGCTGGTGATGCAGGAGAAGGCGTTCTCACCGGCATGGCATCGGACATCCGCGCCGCCGGCGGTTTCGCCATGACGCTGGATCTGGGCGCGAAGAACGATGGCCAGCTCGCGGAGATGAGAAAGCTGTTCGACCGCGGCACCGACTACGGCGTCCTGGTGAAACGCATCGAATCCGCGAAAGCCTCCCTCACCCGGCTCGGCTCACGGCGCGCCCAGACCGAGCTGCGGCGCCTGGAACGTGCGCACGAAAAGCTCGTCGCCATCGATTTCTTCCCCGGGGAAGCCAAGGCGCAGGCGACGGCCGCGCTCGATAACCTCAAGTCGGGCTACAAGGAGATGTACGCCGGCGGCGAACCGCGCATATCGAGGCGCGGACTGCAGCATCGAGACGCGGCGCGCTACCGCAAACGGCTGTGGGCGACACGCAAGTTGCCATGGGTGGACCGGCTTGCCAGTGCCTGGCTGATCCGGCGGTTCATCGACCGGGAGGCGCGGTTCGCGTGGATCTCGAGGCCGAGCGAATGCCCGAAGAAGGCGGTCGGCTACGACTTCGACGGCGCCGAGTTCACGCACGTGGGCAACCGCGTCACCTTCGAGGTGCTGCTCGCCAGTTTCGGGCTTGAGGCGGATCCTGCGCTGTCTGCAATCGGCGCTTCGGTGCATTTTCTCGATGTCGGCGGCATCCCCGTCCCAGATGCCAGGACCCTCGAGACCATGCTCAAGGGTGCGCGAGAGAAAGCTCGCGACGACGATGGTCTGGTTGGCGAGGCCAGCCGGATATTCGACCTGCTGTACTCGGGATACCGGTCGGGCGCGCAATCGGGCTAAACCAGAATTTTTTGTTTCTACTTCGTATCAATCGGGCCATACGGCAGCTTGTGCGTTGACTTCGCAATCAGGGTCGCGCTAAGTTCGATCTCGTAGGAAGCAAGACAATTCCTAGCCGGGTTCGATGCAGACACACCCGGTCCTGAAAGACGATTCGTCCAAGTGCTGCTCTGTTCCCTTTAGGGAAGGAGTTGTCGCGTGGATAAATCGAATTCGAAAAGAGTTCTCGGAATCGCCCCCGGCGGCGTCATCGGGGTCCACAGCCACGACGACCGGCCTGACGTTTCCTATCTCGCGCAGGGGAATCTCACTGAGCTTCGCGCCGACGGATTCGTGGAGCAGCGCCCGGGCGACTCCTTGCATGCCGCCGGCAAGGGCGTTACGCACTGGGTCGAGAACAGGGGATCGACACCGGCCGTACTTATCGTCGCGGATATCCTCAAGCCGCAATAGATCACAGACGCCGGAAAGCGAACGACCGCTTTTGGCCTCCGGAATGATGTCGCCGATCGGTAGCGGTATGGTCCGGCCCTTGGGAGTGGACTACTCGACGTGAGCCAGAGGCGCGGCGGCGCCTTTCTGCGGTTTCGGAATGAAGAACAGAAGCGGCAGCGCGAGCAGGGCGCCGCAGGCGAGCATGAGGAAGTCGTTGCTGTAGCCGATCATCATTGCCTGCAGGTCGACCTGGCGCTGTGCCTGCGCGAGTCCTTCGAGCGTGGCGAGGTCCCAGCCGCGCACTACGTCGGCGTGCCGAAACGCTGATCCAACAGGCGTCAGGTGCTCCACCATCTGCGCGCGCGCGGTGGTGGCGCTGCGCGTCAGCATGGTCAGCGCGAACGACACGCCGATGGCGGAGGCGAGGCTGCGCACCAGGTTCAGCACCGAGGCGGCCGCGGTGCGTTGCGCGGGCGCGAGCGAGGCGAAGAAGATCGACTGCAGCGGTACCCAGATGATTCCGGCGCCGACGCCCTGGATGAAGCCCGTCCAGATGATCGGCCACTCGCCGACATCCATGGTCCAGCTGGCCATTTCCGCGCCCGCCACGGCCAGGCAACCGAAGCCGAAGGCCACCAGCGGGCGCGCGCCCAGCACGTGCGTGAGCGCGCCGCCGGCGAACATCGAGGCGATCAGGCCGAAGCCGCGCGGCGCCTGCAGCAGGCCGATGGTGTCCACCGGCATGCCGCGCAGGTCCTGCATGAAGGTCGGCATCATCACCATCGGCGGCACGGTCAGCAGGCCGTAGAGGAACACGAAGGCGAGGCCGAGCGTGAACCCCGGCACCTTGAGCAGCTGCGGGTTGAGGAAGGGCTTGCGCGTGGTCAGGCTGTGCACGGCGAACAGGTACAGGCCGAGCGCCGCCAGCGCGGCTTCGATGAGGATTTCGGCCGACTCGAACCAGTCCCGCCGCTCGCCGCGGTCGAGCATGATCTGCAGCGCGCCGATGCCGAGCGCCAGCACCGCGAAGCCGAACCAGTCGAGCTTCTTTTCCGGGTCGTGCTTCGTTTCCGGCAGGAACAGCAGCACGCCGACCAGCGCCAGCACACCGAAGGGCAGGTTGATGAAGAAGATCCAGCGCCAGTCGCCGTATTCGGTGAGGTAGCCGCCCAGCGCCGGCCCGATCACCGGGCCGAACACCGAGCCCACGCCCCACCAGCCCATCATGCGGGTGTGCTGCTCGGGCGGGTAGGTGTCCAGCACGATCGCCTGCGACAGCGGGATCAGGAAGGCGCCGCTCATGCCCTGCAGGATGCGCGCGGCGACCTCGGTGGCGAGCGAATCGGCGAAGCCGCAGAACATCGAGGCGAGCGTGAAGCCGGTAACCGCGGCGACGAAAACGCGCTTGCGGCCGAATCTCGCGCTCATGAAGCCGGCGGTCGGGATCATGATCGCGGAGGCAACGATGTAGGAAGTGATGACCCAGGAGATCTGGTCCTGGGTCGCGGAGAAGGCGCCGCGCATGTGCGGCAGCGCCACCGAAGCGATGGTCCAGTCGATGGAATAGAGCACCGTGGCGAGAATCACGGACGCGGAACACAACGCCGGATGCTTCGCTGGTACGGCAATCTGGCTCACTGCGGCGCTTGCGCCCGCGCGGGAGAGAAGAAATCGCGCACCAGGCCGAACGCGCTCCTCTCGCGGCCGGTATCCACGCTGACGCTGACCGTCATGCCGGCGCGCAGCGGCGGCCGCTCGCCGGTTTCCTCGATGGCGATGCGCACCGGGATGCGCTGCACCACCTTGACCCAGTTGCCGGTGGCGTTCTGCGGCGGCAGCACGGCGAATTCGGCGCCGGTGGCGGCGCCGATGGTGGTCACGCGCGCCTTCCACGTCACGCCCGGGTAGGCGTCTGCGCTGAACTGCGCCGCCTGGCCTTCCCGCATGTCGGTGAGTTGGGTTTCCTTGTAGTTGGCTTCGATCCAGGGCGGGCCGTCATCCACCAGACTGAACTTGGCCGCGCCATGCTCGACGAATTCCCCCGGCCGCAGCTTCAGGTTGCTGACCACGCCGGGCGCGGGCGCGGACACTTTCGTGCGTTCCAGGTCGAGCTGCGCCACGTCGCGCATCGCCAGCGCCTGCAGATAGCGTGGATGACTCTCGGGCGGCGCGTCAGGCTTGCCGTCCAGCGCGGCCAGTGCTCGAGCGGCGCGCTCGCGCAGCGCGTTCAGGCGCTTTCTTGCCGTTTCGACGTTGTTCTGCGCTTCGTCGTAGAGGTCCTCGCGGCTCATGCCCTTTTCCTTCATGCGCCCCTGCCGGTCGTACTGGCGCTCGAGGAAGGGGATGCGCGCCGCCTGCTCCTCCGCGTCGACGCGGGCACTGCGGTATTCGGCGCGCAGCGTCTCGATCTCGGTGCGCACCACCGACAGCTGCGCCTCGGCGCGCGCGAGCGCGAGCTGGAACGGCACCGGATCGAGGCGAAACAAGGGCGCGCTTTTCGCCACGTGCTGCTGGTCGCGCACCATCACTTCGGCGACGCGGCCTGAGACCTCGGCGCTGATCGGGATCACCTGCGCCTTGATGTAGGCGTTGTCGGTCTCGGCGTAGCGCGCACCCTTCGCGTACCAGTGCAGCGCGGCAAGGATCGCGACTGCCGGGACGACGACCAGCAGCACGAGGCGCAGCAGCTTGTTCGGCACGGGGTTGTCGCTCAGTGCCCGATGTCCAGCGCGCCGCCGCCATCCACCAGCAGGTCCACGCCGGTGATGAAGTTCGCTTCGTCCGAGGCGAGGAACAGGGCCGCGTTGGCGACGTCCCAGGCGGTGCCCATCTTGCGGCGCAGCGGCACGCGCGCATCGCGCATGGCGGCGACCTCGGCGCGGCTCTTGCCCATCTTGCGCGCCCGCGTGTCGACCGCCATCGGCGTGTCCATCAGGCCGGGCAGGATCACGTTGGCGCGGATGCCGTATTCGGCGTTCTGGATCGCCACCTGCTTGGTGAAGGCGATCATCGCCGACTTGCTCGCCTTGTAGGCGACGTAGGGATACTTCTCGATCGCGGCAAGCGAGGAGATCATCAGGATCACGCCGGATTTCTGCGCTCGCATCACGGGGATCGCGTGCTTGCAGGCCATTACCGCGCCGCGCAGGTTGATGGCGATGACGTTGTCGAAGGCCTGCTCGGTGATCTCGGCCAGCGGCGTGTCGCCGCCGCCCAGGCTGACGCCGACGTTGTAGTGCAGCACGTCGATGCGGCCCCAGCGCTTGTGCGCCTCGGCGATCATTGCCGCCATCGCCGCTTCCTTCGTCACATCGGCCTCGAAGGCGAAGCAGTCGCCGCCCCCGGCGCGCACGAGGACGGCCGTTTCCTCGGCGAGGCCGTGTTCTCGATCCACGGCCATGACGCGGGCGCCTTCCTGCGCGAAGCGCAGGCAGGTGGCGCGGCCGTTGCCCATGCCGCTGCCCGGGCTCTGGCCCGCGCCGACGATGATTGCCGTTTTGTTTTTTAATCTCAATCGACTTTCATTCCCGTGGACTTCACGACAGCCGCCCACTTCGCGATATCTTCGCGCAGGAATTTGTCGAACTGCTCGGGCGTCATGGGAATCGGAACCGCGCCCTGTTCGCCCCAGTTCTTCTTCACGTCCGCAGCGTTCAGCACCTTGACGATCTCCGCGTTCAGTTTGTCGATCACCGCCCTCGGCGTGCCGTGCGGCGCCATCAGCCCGAGCCAGATAGTCGCCTCATAGCCGGGCACGCCGGCTTCCGCCACGGTCGGAATTTCCGGCGTCACGGCGGAACGCGACTTGCCGGTGGTCGCCAGCGCCTTCAGCTTGCCGCCCCTGGTGTGCGAGACGATGGTGCTGATGGCGTCGAACATCATGTCCACCTGGTGTCCAAGCAGCGCGGCGCGAGCCTGGTCACTTCCTTTGTGCGGCACGTGCACGATGTCCACGCCCGCCATCGACTTGAACAGCTCGCCAGCGAGGTGGTACGGCGTGCCCGGGCCGGAGGAGGCGTAGTTGAGTTTGCCTGGCTTCGACTTGGCGAGTGCGATGAATTCCCGCAGGTTGTTCGCCGGCACCTCGGCGTTCACCGCCAGCATCAGGTCCTGCGAGTTGACGCCGGTGATTGGCGCGAGGTCCTTCATCAGCTCGTAGGGCTTCTTCGGGATCAGTGTCTCGTTGACGGTGTGCGTGTTCGACATCATCAGCAGCGTGTAGCCGTCGGGCGCCGACTTCGCCACCGCGTCGCTGCCGACCACCGCGCCGGCGCCCGGCCGGTTCTCCACCACGAAGGGCTGGCCGAGCGCGTCCGACAGCCTGGCGCCGACAAAGCGCGCGTAGACGTCGGCCGAGCCGCCGGCGCCGAAGGGCACGATGATTTTCACGGAGCGCGACGGGTATGACTGGGCTTGAACCGCTTCTTGAATGAATATAAAACTCAAAAGCACAAAGGCAATGCGAACCATGAAATTCCTCCTAGGGCACAGCTTAGAATAGCCGCTCCCAAATGAACACCCGAAAATCAAAATACATCCCGATTCTGCCCTCCAGAATCACCGTCGAGGGCTTGGATCGCGCGCCGCACCGCGCTTTCCTGCGCGGACTCGGACTCTCGGATCAGGATATTAAACGCCCGTTTGTCGGCGTCGCTTCCACCGACGGGCGCGTGACGCCCTGCAACGCGCTGCTGGGCGCGCTGGCGAAGCACGCCTGCGAGGGCGTGCGCGACGGGGGCGGCATGCCTTTCGATTTCGCGTCGATTTCGGTCGCCGACTCGATGTCGATGAACCACGCCGGCATGCGCTACTCGCTGGTGTCGCGCGAAATCATCGCCGACGGCGTCGAGGCGGTGACGCGCGGCCATGCTTACGATGCGCTGGTGACCTTTGCCGGCTGCGACAAGACCTTGCCTGGAATGATGATGGCGATGGTGCGCCTCAATCTGCCGTCGGTCTTCATGTACGGCGGCGCCGCGCTTCCCGGGCGCCTGCATGGCAAGGACGTGACGGTACTGGATACCTACGAAGCAGTCGGCGGCGTCTACGCCGGCACCGTGACGCGCAAGGAACTGGATGTGCTGGAGCACGTCTGCCTGCCGGGGCTCGGCGCCTGTCCGGGGCAGTTCAGCGCCAATACCATGGCGATGGTGTCCGAGACGCTCGGCCTCGCGCTGCCAGGGTCAGCGACACTCCCCGCGGTTTCTCCTTTGAGAAAAGAATTGGCCATAAAGGCCGGCAAGACAGTCATGCAACTTCTCAATGCCGGCGGGCCGCTGCCGCGCGAGCTGGTGACGAAGAAAAGCCTGGAGAATGCTTGTGCCGCGGTGGCGGCGACCGGGGGATCGACCAACGCAGGCCTCCACATTCCCGCCATCGCCCACGAAGCGGGCATCAGGTTCTCGCTGGATGATCTTGCGCGCGTCTCGAAGCGCACGCCCACCCTCGCGGATATGAAACCGGGCGGGAAGTACCTCGCCAAGGATTTGCACAAGGTCGGCGGCGTCTACGCGGTGCTGAAGGAGTTGCTCAAGCGAGGCGCACTGCACGGCGATTGCCTGACCATTTACGGAACCACCCTGGAGCAGGAACTCAAGGACCACCCGGGCGCCGACGGCAAAATCATTCCGAAAAAGCCGATCTCCGGCACGGGCGGTATCGTGGTGCTGAAGGGCAACCTCGCACCGGACGGCGCGCTGCTCAAAGTGGCGGGCCTCAAGGCGCTGCGCTTCGAGGGCCGCGCGCGCGTTTTCGACAACGAAGAAGCCTGCGTGGAAGTGGTCCGTAAGCGCGCCTATAAGTCTGGCGACGTGCTGGTGATCCGCTACGAAGGCCCGCAAGGCGGCCCCGGCATGCGCGAGATGCTCGGCGTCACCGCGCTCCTCTACGGCCAGGGCGTGGGCGAAAAAGTCGCGTTGGTCACCGACGGAAGATTTTCCGGCGCGACGCGCGGGATGATGGTGGGCTACGTGTCGCCGGAGGCGGGCATCGGGGGTCCGCTGGCGCTGGTGAAGGATGGAGACAGGATCGTGATCGATGCAGCGCACGGAACGCTGGACGTTCTTTTGTCCCCCGCCGACTTGAAAAAGCGCAAAGCAAGAATTCCCGCGCAAAAACTCTCCGGTGTGCTCGAAAAATACGCCGCGCAGGTCGGCACGGCCTTTCGCGGCGCCGTAACCCACAGCGGTCCGCGCAAATGAAGCTCGGCTACATCGGCATCGGCCTGATGGGCAAGCCGATGGTGCTGCGGCTGCTCGCCGCGGGCCACGAAGTGAAGGTCTGGAATCGCAGCCGGGACAAGCTCGCGCCGGTGCTGGAGAAGGGCGCGAACGCAGCGGCGTCTCCCGCGGAAGTCGCGCGCGCTTCCGAGATCGTGATGATGTGCGTCACCGACCAGCGCGCGGCCGAGCAGGTGCTGTTCGGAAAGGACAGCGTGCTGGAAGGTGGGGCGAAAGACAAGCTCGTCGTTGATTTCTCCAGTATTGCGCCCGCGTCTGCCCGTGATTTTTCAAACAGGTTGAAAGCGAACGGAATCGGCATGATCGACGCGCCCGTGTCGGGCGGCGTGCAGGGGGCGGAGAAGGGCACGCTCGCCATCATGGCCGGCGGCACGCCGGCGGACATCGAGCGCGCGCGCCCGGTGGTGATGCAGCTCGCGCAGCGCTTCACGCGCATGGGCGACGCGGGCGCCGGCCAGGTGACCAAGCTGTGCAACCAGATCATCGTCGGCAGCCTGTTCCCGGTGATCGCCGAGGCGATCCGGCTCGCCGAAGCCGCGGGCGTGGACGCCAGGAGCCTGCTGGAAGCGCTCAAGGGAGGTTTCGCCGACTCGCTGCCGCTGCAGATCTTCGGCGCGCGCATGGCCGCACGCAACTTCGAGCCGCCGCTAGGCACCAACGACATCATGCTCAAGGACCTGGAAAACGCCACCGCCGTGGCGAAGGAATGCGGCGTTTCCCTGGTAATGGCGCGGGCGGCCGCGGATCTCTATCGCCTGCTCAAAGCTCAGGGCAAGGGCGAACAGGACCCCGCGGTGCTCGTCGAGCTACCGGGCAGCCGGCGCTGAGGGCAGGCCGTGCCCGTACAGCCAGGCGCTATCGCGCAATGGGTCGCCGCGCGCGAGTTCAGCGTCACGCTGCAGTTGTTCGGGCCCGTCGGGCAGGTGATTGCGAAGTTCCCTGCCGCGGCTCATGAGCTGGACCTGGCTGGCGCGCGGCCGGCGGATTTCCTCATAGCGCAGCAGCGCAGCCGCCGCTGAATCCGCTTGCGCGCCCTGCAGGCACGCGGCGAGCGCCTCGGCGTCCTCGATCGCCTGGGCGGCGCCCTGCCCATAGAACGGCAGCATCGCGTGCGCCGCGTCGCCCAGCAGGCTGATGCGGCCCGCGGTCCATCGCTCGAGCGGCGAGCGGTCGTAGAGCGCCCAGCGCTTGGTGTCGGTGGCGGAAAGAATCAACTGCCGCAGGCGCTCGTCCCAGCCGGCAAATTCCCGCACCATGTCCTCGATCTTGCCTTCGGCGGTCCACGATTCTGCGCGCCAGTCGCCGGCCGGGGCGATTGCGACCACGTTCACCAGGCGGCCGGCGCAGATCGGGTAGTGAACGAAATGCCGGCCGGGCCCGAGCCAGAGCGTCTGCACGGGGCGCAGCGCCATCGCCGGCGCGCGTTCCTGCGGCACCAGGCAGCGGAACGCGCACAGGCCGGAAAAACGCGCGTCGGCGCCCGGTGCAAGTGCCTCCCGGACCGTCGAGTGGATGCCGTCGGCGCCGATGACCGCATCCGCAGTCACGCGCGTCTCGCGTCCGCCGCGGTCAGCGAACGTCAGACTCGCTTCGCCCCCGTCCTGACCGATGCCGGTGCAACGATGGTCCAGGCGCAGCCATTGGGCGGGAAGCGCCTTCTGCAGCAGCGCGAGCAGGTCCGCGCGGTGGGCGACGTAGCAATGCGCGCCGTACATACGCTCGCAGGCCTCGCCCATCGGCTGAGAAAAAAGAACCCGCCCGTCATTCCAGCGGCGGAATTCCCAGGCCGCGTCGAGCCGGACGGCGATTCGCTCCAGCTCGGCCAGCAGGCGCAGCTTGCGCAGCGGCCGCGCCATGTTGGGCGACACCACGATGCCCGCGCCGACTTCGCGCAGTTCGGCGGCCTGCTCGTAGACCGTGGCCTCCTGGCCGGCCTGGCGCAGGAACAGCGCGGCGGCCAGCCCGCCTATGCCGCCGCCGACAATCGCAATCCGCATTGCTAGCGCGCGGCTCTCCGCGCCCAGTAGGCGAAAGTGCCGCGTACGATCGAGGGCTGCAGCAGGAAGGCGCACGCTTCTTCCGCGAGTTCGGGTTTCACTTCCTTGAAGCCGCCCGCCGCCATGGCGCGGATTTGCATGCGCGCCGCGCGCTCGAAGAACACGGCGAGGTAGGTCGCCTCCTCGATACTCGCGCCGGCAGTCAGCAGGCCGTGATTCGACAACAGGATCGTCTTCGCCGAACCCAGCGCGCCGGAAATGATGCGGCCTTCATCGTCGGCAACGGGTACGCCCGGCCAATCCGGCAGGTGCGCGGCGCCGTGCAGCATCGCGCTGTCCATATGAATTGTTTTTAAAGACGAAGAAGTACAAGAAAGGGCGGAAGCATACGGAGCATGCGTATGCACGATCGCTTTCACGTCGGGCCGGTTGCGATAGATCCATATGTGAAAGCGCACGCCGGGATTGGCGCGTCCGCCAGCGCCTGTTCCGAGCACAGGCTTCAGGTCTTCGTCGACGAGCACCATGCGCTCGCCGGTCGCTTCTTCGAAGCCGAGCCCGAATTTCAGGCTCCACCACGTGCCCGGTTTTTCGCCCAGCGCCGTGACCTGGCCGGCCAGGCCGGACTCATGGCCTTCATGGGCGAGGATCCGGCAGCAGGCCGCCAGCGCCTCCTGCGGCGACAGGTTCAGGACGCCTAAATCCTCGTCCAATTCGCGGCTGACGCGGTCCAGGAAATGGGCTTTGTCGCGCATCTGATCTTCACGGTTCATGGTCGGATTGTATTCCGCCTGTTGGTGGCAGGAATGCAGTATCTCCATGATTTCATGCAGGCACGGCTTATTCCAGAGGGGGTCGTTTGATTTTTGTGCGGTGCGGGAGTAGCGTCCGCGACCTTCTAGTTCCTGCAAGTAGCCGAGACATGGAAAAAACGGCGGAATACACGTCCACCCGCGCTGCACTCACCCTCGCGGCTCTCGGCGTCGTCTACGGCGACATCGGCACCAGCCCGCTGTACGCGGTCAAGGAAACCTTCAACCCCGCGCACGGAATCCCGCTGACGCCCGAGACCGTTCTCGGCGGACTGTCGGCTATTTTCTGGGCGCTGATGATCGTGGTGTCGCTGAAGTACGTGATTCTGATCATGCGTGCCGACAACAAGGGCGAGGGCGGCATCATGGCGCTACTCGCGCTCGCCTCGGCCGCGGTGAAGGACCGCCCGCGGTTGCGAGCGACCATCCTGCTGCTCGGCGTGTTGGGCGCCGCGCTGTTCTATGGCGACGCGGTGCTCACGCCCGCGATTTCGGTGCTGTCGGCGGTCGAAGGCCTCGAAGTCGGCACGACCGCGTTCACGCCCTACGTGGTACCGATCTCGCTCGGCGTGGTTATCGGCCTGTTCGCGCTGCAGCGGCAGGGCAGTTCGGTGATCGGCGCGCTGTTCGGCCCAGTGATGATCCTTTGGTTCGGCGCCATCGCCGCGCTCGGCCTGGCCGCCATCCTGAAACACCCGGAAGTCCTGCGCGCGCTCGATCCGACGCACGCATTGCGTTTCACCACGCAGCATGGTTTTGCTTCCTTCATCGTGCTGGGCGCGGTGCTGCTCGCGTTCACCGGCGCCGAAGCGCTGTATGCGGACATGGGCCATTTCGGCAAGGCGCCGATCCGCCTCGCCTGGTTCGGCCTGGTGTTCCCCGCCCTGATGCTCAACTACTTCGGCCAGGGCGCGCTGCTGATCGCCGACCCAGGCGCGCTCGAGAATCCGTTCTTCCTGCTCGCGCCAGAGTGGGTGCGGTATCCGCTGGTGGCGCTTGCCACGGTGGCCGCGGTGATCGCTTCGCAGGCGACAATCTCCGGCACCTATTCGCTGACGCGACAAGCGATCCAGCTCGACTATCTGCCGCGCTTGAACGTGCGGCAGACGTCGGCCAAACAGATAGGCCAGATCTACCTGCCGGGGGCGAACTGGCTGCTGCTGCTGGTAATCGTCGCGGTTATCGCGGGATTCGGTTCTTCGACCGCACTTGCCTCGGCCTACGGCGTGGCGGTGACCGGCACCATGCTGGTGACGACGATCCTCACCTTCTTCCTGCTGCGCCACGGCTGGGGCTATCCACTCTGGGCCTGCGTCGGCGCCACCGGCTTCTTCGTCATCGTGGACGCGGCGTTCTTTTCCTCCAGTCTGATGAAGGTCGCCGACGGCGGCTGGTTTCCGCTCGCGATGGGCGCGCTGGTGTTCATCGTGATGACCACCTGGCGGCACGGCCGGGTGCTCGCTACGGCGGCGCAGCGCCGCCTCGCCATTCCCCTGGGCTCGTTTGTCCGCGCGCTGGCGGCGAACCCGCCGCACCGCGTGGCGGGAACCGCGGTGTTCATGGCCGGCGACCCCGACAGTGTGCCGAACGCGATGATGCACAACCTGAAGCACAACAAGGTGCTGCACGAGCGCGTGGTATTCCTCACCGTGGCGACCCGGGATGTGCCCTGGGTGCCTGCGGCCGAACGCGTCGAAGTCACGCCGCTTGGGCAGGGCTTTTACCGCCTCAATGTGCGCTTCGGCTTCATGGACCGCCCCGACGTGACCGCCAGCCTGGACTTGTGCAAGGCGCAGGGTCTCGAATTCGACTTGATGCAGACGACCTTTTTCCTCAGCCGCGCCACGGTCGTGCCCGCGACGGGGCCGGGTGAGCCGGGCGGCATGGCCGAATGGCGCGAGAGCCTGTTCGCCACCATGGCGCGCAACGCGCGCACCGCGGCCGACTACTACAACATCCCGGCCAACTGCGTGATCGAGCTCGGCACCAAAATCGCGATCTAGCAAGCTGCCCTAAAATAGGGGGAGGTGAATGCCTCCGATCCCCGGATCCCCCGCTCGTCCACGGCCGCGCTGACGCTGCTCGCGCTGGGCATCGTCTTTGGAGACATCGGCACCAGCCCGCTGTACGCGGTGAAGGAAACCTTCGCGCCGGCGCACGGCATCCCGCTCGACGACGAGAACATCCTCGGCGGCCTGTCGGTCATCTTCTGGTCGCTGATGATGGTGGTGTCGCTCAAGTACGTGCTGCTCATCATGCGCGCCGACAACAAGGGCGAGGGCGGCATCATGGCGCTGCTGGCGCTCGCCTCGACCGCGATCAAGGACCACCCCGGCTGGCGCACGCCGCTGATGCTGATCGGCGTGTTCGGCGCGTCGCTGTTCTACGGCGACGCGGTGCTGACCCCGGCGATTTCGGTGCTATCGGCGGTGGAGGGGCTGGAGGTCGGCACGGCGGCATTCAAGCCCTATGTGCTGCCGATCTCCATCGGCGTCGTCTACGGCGACATCGGCACCAGCCCGCTGTACACCGTCAAGGAAATCTTCGCGCCGGCCACCGGCGTG
>JANXUV010000103.1 GCA_025356085.1 Betaproteobacteria bacterium | reverse complement strand
GCGTGGCCTTCGACACCACCCGCTTTGTCGAGGTATCGATCCGCGAAGTGCTGATCACGCTCGTCGAGGCGATGCTGCTGGTGTTCCTGGTCGTCTATCTGTTCCTGCAAAGCTGGCGGGCCGCGATCATTCCGTTCGCCGCCGTCCCGGTCGCCCTGATCGAGTAGCCGAGCATCGAAATGCCGGCAAACGTGCCGATCAGCGACACCGGCACCGCGGCGATCGGGATCAGCGTGGCGCGCCAGTTCTGCAGGAACAGGAACACCACCAGCGTCACCAGCAGCATCGCCTCGACGAGCGTGATCACCACTTCCTTGATCGACACCTCGACGAAGCGGGTCGTGTCGTAGGGAATGTGGTAGGTGAAGCCCGACGGAAAACGCTCCGCGAGACCGGCCATGGTTTTCTTCACATTGGCCGCGACTTCCAGCGCGTTGGCGCCGGGCAGCAGGAAGACGCCGACCAGCGTAGCGGCCTTGCCGTTGATGCGGCCAATGAACTCGTTGTCGCGCGAGGCGAGCTCGACGCGCGCCACGTCCTTCAGCCGCAGCGTGGAACCGTCCGCGTTGGCGCGGATGATGATGTTCTCGAACTCGCGCGCGTCGGTAAGGCGCCCCTTGGTGGTGATGGTGTAGACCAGTTCCTGCGGGCCGCCGGTCGGGCTCTGGCCGATCTTGCCGGCCGCGAACTGCGCGTTCTGGTCGTTGACCGCGCGCAACAAGTCCGCGGTGGTGAGCTTGAGCTGCGTCATGCGGTCGGGCTTGAGCCAGATCCGCATCGCGTAGTCCTTGGCGCCGAAGATCTGCACGTTGGTGGTGCCCTGCACGCGTTTGAGCGCATCGAGCACGTTCAGCGTCACGTAGTTGCTGGTGAACAGGTCGTCGCGCGTGCTGTCCGGCGAATAGAACGCCAGCACCTGAAGGAAGGCGGACGAGCCCTTCTCCACCGTCACCCCCTGGCGGCGCACTTCCTGCGGCAGGCGCGGTTCGGCCTGCTTGACGCGGTTGTTGACGGTGAGCGCGGCCTGGTCGACGTTGGCGCCGATGTCGAAGGTGACCTGGATCTCGACCACGCCCTGCGAGGTCGAGGTCGAACTCATGTAGATCATCTTCTCGATGCCGGTGATTGCGTTCTCCAGCGGCGCGGCCACCGTCTGCTCCAGCACCTGCGCCGAGGCGCCCGGGTACACCGCGCGCACCGTTACCACTGGCGGCGCGATTTCCGGGTATTGGGCGATCGGCAGGCTGCGCATCGACGCCAGCCCGGCGATCAGGATGAAGATGGAGAGGACCGCCGCGAAAATCGGCCGGTCGATGAAGAAACGCGAAATCATTTCTTGGCTTCTTCTTTTTTCGGCTCAGCCACCTGCACCGGAGAATTCGGCGCGAAGATGCGCGCCACCCCGTCGACGATCACCTTGTCGCCCGCCTTCAGCCCGACGTTGATGATCCAGTCTTCGCCGGCCCAGTCGCCGACTTGCACCGGCCGCGGCTCCGCCTTGCTCTCGGCGGAGAGCACGTAGACGAACTTGCCCTGCGGCCCTTCCAGAACCGCGCGCTGCGGCACGGTGATCGCGTTTGGCCGCGTCGCTCCACTCAGCGTAATGCGCACGAACTGCCCGGGGCGCAGCACGCCTTTCGGGTTCGGGATCTCGGCGCGCGTTTCGCTGGTACCAGTGGCGCCGGAGACGCGCACATCGGAGAAATTGAGCTTGCCGGTCTGCGCGTAGACGGTACCGTCGGCGAGCTTGACCGAGACTTCGAACTTGCCGCCCTTCGGCAACTCGAGCCGGCCCGCCGCGGTTTCGCTGTTCAGCTTCAGCTGGTCGTTGTCGGAAACGCCGAAACTGACCCAGATCGGGTCGATCTGCGTCACGCTGGTGAGCAGCACGTCCGGTCCCGACACCAGCGAGCCTTCGGAGCGCTGCGCGCGGCCGGCGATGCCGGTGGCCGGCGCCTCGACCCTGGTGTACTGCATGTTGAGCTGCGCCTCGGTCAGGCGTGCCCGAGCCGATTTCAGGTCGGCGTCGGCGATCGCTTCCGCCGATGTCGAATCGTCGAATTCCTTCTGGCTCACCGCATTTTCAGCATAGAGCGGCTTCAGGCGCACCGCATTCTTTTTTGCCTGCGCGAGCCGCGCGTCCGCGGCGGCGACATCGGCTTCCGCGCGCACTGCGACGGCGGCAAAAGGAGCCGGGTCGATGGTGAACAGCGATTGCCCCTTCGTCACCGGGCCGCCTTCGACGAAGTTGCGGTTCAGCAGAATGCCGGTGACGCGCGCGCGCACTTCGACCTCGCGTGAACCCAGCGTCTGGCCGGTGTATTCGAAAACCGCCGGCAGCGACTTCGGCTCAACCGTCATCACGGAGACCTGGGCAGGCGGAAAGCCGCCGTGTCCCCCGCCCGACGGACCGCAGGCGGCCAGCAGCAGCGCGAGCGATGCCACGAAAAACTGTTTGAAACGCATGGGTATTTTCTGGGTTTTGATGCGCGAGGGCGAGAATTCTACTCCGGCTTTACCCGGAATTTGTTGCAGTCGCACATCGAATTGCTAAAGGTGCCGGGTTTCCGCCGGCGGCGTCTTCATGTTGTCGTGACGCATGTCAAAGTACTTTATTGGTGCATCGACAAGCTCCTTCGCATCCACGCCTTCCAGGCAATTCACGCGCACCGCATAGAACTTGTTGCCCTTGGGGTCTTGCCCTTGCGAGAACGGCCGCACGCCACAGGCCGAGCAGAACAGATGGTGGATTCTCTTTGGGCCGAACTGGTAATCGCGCAGATCCGCTTCTCCCGCGAGCAGGCGGAATCCGTTCGCGGGCACCGCCGCCATCCAGGCGCGCGACTTGAAGCAGATGGAGCAGTTGCAGCGGAAGGTCCCCTCTGCAAGATCGGTGTCCGCCTCGAAGCGGACGGCGCCGCAATGGCAACTGCCGTTGTAGGTGCGTTTCATGCTGGGAACCCCTTGGGAATTGCCAGATTGGCCGGCGGAAAGGCGAACGCGATCGCCACTGCGCCCAGGCCGACGGCGAACGAGCCGACGTAGAGCCACGTATACGTGCCGAAGGCATCGAAGGCGATGCAAGTCATCACTGCGCCTGCAGCGACGACTACCCAGCCATAGTTCACACGCACGCCTACATTTCCGGCGGAACGATGACCATCCAGCCGACCCCGAACTTGTCGGTCAGCATGCCGAAGCGCGGCGAGAAGAAAGTCTTGTTGAGCGGCATCTGCACCTTGCCGCCGTCGACGAGCGCCGCGAACAGCTTGTCGGCTTCCGCGACATTCTTCGCATCGACCGAGAGGCAGAAGCCCTGGAAGCTGGGCTTGTTGCCGCAATTGCCGTCGGA
>JANXUV010000096.1 GCA_025356085.1 Betaproteobacteria bacterium | reverse complement strand
CGTTGGCGTAGCCGGAAGGTTTGCGGAATTCGCTCACCGCGCCGCTGGCCTCGTCCCAGCGCAGCATGCGGTTATTCGGGATGTCGCTCCACACCAGCGAGCGCGAATCGCCCAGCCACACCGGGCCCTCGGCCCAGCGGCAGCCGGTCGCGAGGCGCTCGACCTTCGCGAGCGGCAGGCGGTACTTGTTGAAGGATTCATCCACGAGCACGATCGCGGGGTCGGGGTAGCGTTGGCTAGGCGTCCATTCGGCTGCGGTCATGGGGTCCCTCAGTAGCCCAGGGTTCTCGGCAGCCACAAGGATAGCGCGGGCACATACGTGACGATGAGCAGCGCGATGCACATGGCGCCGTAGAACGGCCAGAGCTCCTTCGACACTTCTTCCATGGTGCAATTGCCTATCGCGCAGCCGACGAACAGCGTAGGGCCAACGGGTGGCGTGATCAGTCCGATGCCGAGGTTGAGCAGCATGATCATGCCGAAGTGCACCGGATCCACGCCCAGCGCCTTGACGATTGGAAGCATGATCGGCGTGCAGATCAGGATCATCGGCGCCATGTCCATGAAGGTGCCGAGCAGCAGCAGGAGCACGTTGATCAGCATCAGCATCACGTACTTGTTGTCGGTCATGGCGAGGAACAGCTGCGTCGCCTTCGCCGGCAGCTGCATGATGGCCATCAGGTAGCCGAAGCCGGCGGCGAAGCCGATCACCATCATCACCATCGCCACCGTCTTGGCGACGCGGTGGATGAGCTTGGGCAGGTCGCGCCACTTGTATTCCTTGTAGATCACCATGGTGCAGAACAGCGCATAGACGCAGGCCACCGCGCCGGACTCAATCGCCGTGAACACGCCCGACATGATGCCGCCGAGGATGATGACGATGGTGATGAGCCCCCAGACTGCGTCGAGCGCGATTTTCAGGGCCTCCCTCAGCGGCACCACGCGGCCGGCCGGGAAATTGCGCTTGCGTGCGGTGTACAGCACCAGCCCCATGATGCAGGCGCCAAACAGAAGGCCCGGGAAGACGCCCGCCATGAAAAGGGCCGCGATCGACACCGTGCCGCCAGTGGCGATCGAGTAGATCACCGAGTTGTGCGAGGGCGGCACGAGAATCGCCTGCAGTGAGCCGCAGATCGTGACATTGGTCGCGAAGACCTTGTCGTAGCCGTTCTTCACCATCTGCGGGATCATCACCGAGCCGACCGAGGCGGTGTCGGCGACGGACGACCCGGAGAGGCAGCCGAACAGGGTCGAGGCGACCACGTTGACCAGCGCAAGGCCGCCGCGGATGAAGCCGACGAAGCACTTGGCGAGGTCCACCAGCCGCCGCGCCACGCCGCCCTCCGACATGATCGCGCCCGCCAGCACGAAGAACGGGATGGTGAGCAGCGCGAAGTCGTCCATGCCGTCGGAAATCTTCAGCATGATCGCTTCCAGCGGCAGGTCGATCCAGAGCGCGGTGACGAGCGTCGCGAGTCCCATCGCGTAGGCGACCGGGATGCCGAGGAACATCAGCACCAGGAACGAAAAAAGCAGGATCAGGGCGTCCACAGGCTGCCCGTCGCTATTCGGTCTGCGGCTGGTCGCGGAACGTGAAGGAGTCGGGCGGCGGCTGGCCGAGCCAGAGCCGCTCGATGCAGAAGAGCAGCGTGATGACGCCCGCCACCGGTATTGGGATGTACGAGGCGCCGACGGAAATGTTGGGAAACTCCGCCACCCTGTTATCCCACACGAGATGCACGAGCTGCACGCCCCACTTGATCATGAACAGGCCGATGATTCCCATGCCGACGTCGCCAAAGCGCTCGATGCGCCGGCGGTTGGTGTCGTTCACCATGTTGAGCAGGGTGCCAACGGCGATGTGCGCGTTCGCGCGGTAGGCCGCCGCGCCGCCGACGAACGAGAACCAGATCATCAGCAGGATGCTGGCCGGCTCGGGCCAGCTCGCCGCCGAGTTCACCACGTAGCGCATGAACACGCCGTAGGGAATGAAGATGGTCATCAGCACCATCGCCACCCCGGCCAGCCCAATGCAGGCGATGTACAGCCACTCCATCGCCTGCCGGTAGAGCGTTTTCAAGCTATTTCGTGTCCTGGATGCGCTTCAGCAGGGCGGCATACTTGGCGCCGTATTTGTCGCGGATCGGCTGCGTCGCCTCGTAGAACGCCTTCTTGTCGGCGGTCACGAACTGCACGCCGGCGGCCTTCAGCTTGGCCTCGGACTCGCCGACCATCGCGTTCCACAGCTGGCGCTGCTCCATCTGCGCCTCGCGCGAGTGCTTCTTGAGCATCGCCTGGTCTTCCTTCGACAGCTTGTCCCAGGTGGCTTTCGAGAAGATGAAGATCTCCGGGATGATCAGGTGCCCGGTCAGGCTGTATACCTTGACCACCTGGTAGTGGTTGGCGGTCAGGAACGAGGGCGGATTGTTCTCCGCGCCGTCCACGACGTGCGTCTGCAGCGCCGAATAAAGCTCGTTGTAGCCCATGGCGACGCCATTGCCGCCCATTGCGTTCATGGTCTCGACGAAGATCGGGTTGCCCATCATGCGGACCTTCATGCCCTTCAGGTCCGCCGGCTTGGTGACCGGCTTGGCGCTGTAGACGTTGCGCGTGCCGCCATCCATCCAGCCCAGCGCGATCAGGCGCGCGCTCGAATTGGAGACTTTGTCGAGCAGCTCTGCGCCTATCGGGCCGTCGATGACCATGCGCATGTGCGCTTCGTCGCGGAAGATGAACGGCATGTTGAAGACGTTCAGGTCGTCCACCACCGGCCCGAGGGCGCCCACGGAGACGCGCGAGATCTGCAGCGCGCCAACCTGCGCCTGCTCGATCATCTCCTTCTCGCCGCCGAGCTGCATCGACGGGTACATCTGGATCGAGATGCGGCCGTTGGTTTCCGCCTCGATCTTCTTGCCCATGCGCACGATGGCTTCGATGGTCGGGTAGCCGAGCGGATGCACGTCGGCGGCTTTCCAGACCTGCTTCTGCTGGGCGCCCGCGGGCATGGCGAAGACGACAAACAGCAGAAGAACGATGCGATGCAGCATGGCGGTTTCCTCCCAGAATTAACCGAATGGGTAATTTATACTCTGCGACCTTCGCATGTCCAGAATACTTCTCACGCACTCGCCCGACACCCTCGCCAATTATTACGGGCCGCGCTCGCTCGCCGGCCTGCGGGCGCTCGGCGACGTAATTCTTAATTCGAATGACAGGCCATTGGAAGGCGAATTACTGGTAAAAGCCGCCGCTGACTGTGACCTGGTCGTCTCCTACCGGCAATCGCCCGCGCCGGCCGAATTGTTTGAGCGCCTGCCGAAGCTGGTGGCCTTTCTGCGTTGCGCCATCGACATCCGCAACGTCGACGTGGCCGCGGCCAGCAAGGCGGGCGTGCTGGTCACGCAGGCAAGCGCGGGCTTCGTGACCTCGGTGAGCGAGCTGGTGTTCGGACTGATGATCGATCTTTCCCGGGGCATCACTTCCGCGGCTCTGTCTTACCGCTTGGGAAAGGTTCCGCCCGCGGCCATGGGCCGCGAACTCAAGGGCAGCACCCTGGGCGTGATCGGCTACGGCGCGATCGGCAGGGAAGTGGTTCGATTGGGTGAAGCCTTTGGCATGAAAGTGCTGGTTTGCGACCCTTACTCTTCCGGAGTGGAGACGGTTTCCCTCGAAAAACTGCTCGCTGAATCCGATTACATCGTTCCCCTGGCCGTCGCCTCGGCGGAGACCGAGAACCTCATCGGCGAGAAACAGTTCCGTGCGATGAAGAAGGGCGCCGTCTTCGTCAACGCGTCGCGCGGAAATCTCGTGGACGAGGCGGCTCTCGTGCGCGCGCTCGACTCGGGGCGCCTTGGCGGCTGTGCTCTGGACGTGGGCCGCGCGCCCGACCAGATGCCGACGCCGGCGATCGCCGCGCGCGCCGACGTGATCGCGACGCCGCACGCGGCGGGTCTCACGCTGCCGGCGATCGAGCACCAATCCATGGAAACGGTGGCGCAGGCCGCCGAGATACTGAAGGGTCGTGCGCCGAAGGGCGCGGTCAACGCGGATCACTGGACGAGAAAGGCATTGCTCAAATGAAGGCAGGCTGGCTCAAGCGTCCGGACTGCGGCATCTACTATGAGGTTTACGGCAGCGGACCGGCGATCGTGTTCGCGCACGGCCTGGGCGGCAACCACCTTTCCTGGTGGCAGCAGGTCGCGTACTTCAGCGCGAAATACACCTGCGTCACGTTCGCGCACCGCGGCTTCGCGCCTTCGACGCCGGTGCCGGGCGGCAAGGCGCCGGAATCCTACGCGGACGATCTCGCCGCACTGGTTGGGGAGTTGGGACTGAAGGAGTTCCGCCTCGTGGCGCAGTCCATGGGCGGCTGGACCTCCATCGAATACCTGCTGCGCGACGCCTCTAAGGTGAAGGCGCTGGTGCTGGCTTCCACTTCGGGCACGCTGGACTTCCGGCAGCTGAAGGGTCCGGAAGCAGCCGAGATAAAGCAATGGCTGGGCAATGCGCCGAAGGTAATGGCCGACCTCGAAGCGCGCGGCATCCTTACCGCGGGCGGCGAACGCTTCGCGCGCGATCAACCGGCGCTGGCGATGCTCTACCGCCAGATCGGCCAGCTTACCGCGACAGATTTCAAGGCCGCGGTACGGCCGAAGATCCTTCAGATGCGCGTGAAAGATCCGGCGCTGCTGGCGAAGCTGCCGATGCCCGTGCTGTTTCTGGGCGGCGACGAGGATTGCCTCTATCCCGCTGCCGCTGGCCCCGGCTTCGCCGCGCTGGTGCCGAAAGGCAAAGCGGTACGCATCCCGAAGGCGGGCCATTCGGTCTACTTCGAGCATGCCGCAGAATTCAATCAAATCGTCGAGGACTTCCTGAAATGAAGAAGAAAAAGATACTGATTACCGGGGCGGCGGGAGACGTCGGTACGCATCTGCGCCGCGAACTGCAGGCCAAGTACAAGATCGTCGCGTCCGACCTCCGCGACCTGGGGGAGACGTTCAAGGGCCAGTCCTTCAAGCGCGCCGACATCTCGAAGATGCCCGCCGCGCTGCGCATCACCAAGGGCGTGGATGCCATCGTGCATCTCGGCGGCTACTCGGTGGAGGGGCCGTGGCAGGGGATCCTGAATGCCAACATCATCGGCTGCTACAACATCTTCGAGGCCGCGCGGCTCAACGGCGTGAAGCGCATCCTGTTCCCGACCTCGAACCATGCCGTCGGTTTCTACGAGCGCGGCACGACGATCGATCATCGCGTCTATCCGAAGCCCGACAGCCGCTACGGCGTCTCGAAGGTGTTCGGCGAAGCGCTGGGCAGCCTCTACGCCGACAAGTACGGCATGCAGGTGTTCTGCATGCGCATCGGCAACGTGAATCCGGTGCCGATCGACAAGCGTCGCCTGTCCATTCTGTTCACGCCGCGCGACCTCGCGCAACTCGTCACCATCGGCATCGAGCATCCGGATGTGCGCTTCGAGATCGTCTACGGTATTTCGAAGAACACACGCGCCTGGTACGACAATTCCAATGCCTTCCGCCTTGGCTACCAGCCGAAAGATGACTCTGAGCAATGGGCGGCCGAAGTGCTGGCCAACGAAAAGCCGGGCGATCAGGCGGCCGAGCTCTACCAGGGCGGCATGTTCTGCGTGGCCGAGGACATTCCGAACCCCGCGCCGCTTCCTGAGCGAAAGAAACGCATGTGACCCAGAAGAAATCCAGGCTCGCGGTGCCGCCGGGCGCGGTGGACACGCACATGCACGTCTACCACGCCGAAACGCCGCCCCAGCCGGGCGGCCCGCCGTTGCCCGGCGATTTCCGCGAGGAGAAGTATCGCGCCATGCGCGACGCGCTCGGGTTCCAGCGCGTGGTCGTGGTGCAGCCGAACGCCTACCAGTTCGACAACAGTGTCGCGCTCAAGGCGATGAAAGCGCTGGGGCCGGCTGCCAAAGGCATCGCGGTGGTGAACGAAACCACGCCGGAAGCGGAAATCGAAAGGCTGTCGAAGGCCGGCATGGTGGGGCAGCGCTTCTTCCAGATGCAGTGGGGCGCGGTCGGCTTCGAGCGCATGCATGCCGTGATGGCGCGCGTGCATCCGTTCGGCTGGCTCGCCAACCTGCAACTCGACGGCCGCGAGCTGCCGAAGTGGGAAGACTCCATCAAGAAGCTTCCCGGCAAGTTGATCGTCGACCACATCGGCAAATTCCTCGAGCCGGTCGCGGCGGAGTCCGCGCCTTTCAAATCGCTCCTGACCCTGCTGGATACCGGCCGCTGCTGGGTGAAACTATCCGGCGCCTATGAAACCTCGAAGACTGGCGCGCCGAAGTATGAAGACGTTTCCGTCCTCGCCCGCGCCCTCGTCCGGCACGCCCCGGAGCGGATGATCTGGGCCAGCAACTGGCCGCATCCCTCGGCGCCGAAAGGCAATGTGCCGGACGACGCTGATCTGCTGGATTTGCTGCTCGACTGGGCGCCGGACGAGGCGATGCGCCGGAAAATCCTCGTCGACAATCCCGCCGCGCTCTACGGTTTCTAGGGCACGTGCCGCGGCGTCGAGACGGCGAGGAAGATCTCACGCAGGAACAGCAGCATCGAGGCGATCGGGGCGACCATCGCCAGCACGAAGAGGATCGCGATGCTACGCGACAGGTCGGTGGCGGTGAGCAGGAACACCGGCGCCACCACCAGCTGGATCACTCGCAAAATGTCAGGGACGTGCGATTCCATGAGGAAGTCCCGGGCCGTCGCTACTTTTTCTTCTTTTCTTCTTTTTTCGCGAGCAGTTCGGCCCGCTTCTTGAGGATGTCGTCAAGCTTCGACTTCGGGATCAGGACGACGTAGCCTTCCAGCGCGTGCTTCGGTCCGCCGGTGACCGAGACGCTGGCGTAAAAATTGTCCCCTTCCGGCTTGCCGATCCTGAGCACGTAAGTCAGGCCGTCCAGCGTGACTGCGGTGACAACGGCGGGCTTATCCAGGCCGATGTCTACGGGCTTGAGGTCCATTGCCGCCACGTCGGCGATGCTGATCTGGCCGAAGGTGTAGGCGGCGGCGTTGGCCTTGGTGATTTCCAGTTTCTCGTCGCCGCGCGCGCCGGCGAGCTTCCAGTCGGCGTTGTCGCCAGAGCGCTCGACTTTCCATGTCGCGCCCGCTGCGTCGCGCACTTCCAGGGATTTTATTTTCTCGGCGCCGATGCTGACCTTGCTGACCCAGTCGGCCGTCTTCGTGGACGCCTGGCTGAGCGGATCGGCGATCACGTAGACCCGCTTCTCATCGCCGGGCAGCGCCACGTAGCGGCCGTCGCCGATCGCCTTCTGCGGATTTTCGGGCTCCGCCTTGAAGTACTTCTTGCCCGCTGTCAGGCGCGCGAGCGGCTTGCCGCCGGCGCCGAGGAATTCGATCGCAGTGCCGCTTTCATCCAGGTTCAGCCGCGCGCGGTCCTTGTCGCCTATCGGCTCGGCCTGGCCGATTTTTACCGCGATCATCTTCAGCACGAAGTCGCGCACCTTGTCGAAATCGGCCGGAAAGCCGCCGCGCTCGGCGAGAGTCCAGCGGTCGTTTTTCTTTTCGATGGTCAACGTGGACTTGGGCTGCCGGATCACGATCGCGGCGATGTCGGCGGCCTGCAGGCCCTTCAGCAGCGGCTGCCCTAGGCTGGCGGCATCGGCGGGCTTATCCGCGCCAGACCGTTGCTGCACCCACAGCGCGCCGCCGCCCAGCGCGACTAGCAGCACCAGCATCACCGCCAGAACGCGCGCGTTCATGCCGGCTGCAGTTTTCTTTTTCTGATGAAAAATACCGCCAGCCCGGCGAGCACCACCAGCAGCGGCATCAGCGCGATGTTGACCAGCTTGGTCCAGAAAACGAGCGCTTCCGCGTCCTGCCGCAGGTTCTTGCGCAGTTCCTTGAGTTCCCTACGCGTTTCAGTGGCGTGCGTGCGGAAGTTCTCGATCTCGGCCTGCTGCTCGGGCGTCATGATCAGCGCGCCCTTGGCCGCGGCGCCGCGCGCCTTCTGCATTTCCTGCAGTTTCCCGGTGGTCTTCTGCAATTCGTCTTCGAGCCCCTTCAGGCGGCCGAGGTATTGCTCCTGCGCCCGGGCCTGCATTTCACGCACCACGGTGAGCGGCCGGAAGGCATCGGCGCGGCTGCGCAGCGAACCAAGCGCGTCGCCGGAGGCGAACTGCTCGACCATGCTCTGCGCGAACGCGAGGTTGCCGTTGGAGGGCACCACCACGCGCCGGCCGAACACTTCCTGCACGTCCACCGCGGCGCCGTCGTTCAGCATGTCGACGTCGGCGACCAGGATCAGCGAATTCTCGCCCGCGGACTCCTTGAGCGACGCATCGTCCTTCTTTTCCGCGGCTTTCTTGTCGTCGGACTTCGGTTTGCCTTCCGGGAATGCCGTCTTGAACTTTCCCGTCAGCCTCATGGCGAGCGGGCGCACTTTCTCGTCCGACTTGAAGCCCTTCATCGCCGCATCGCCCGACACCGTCGAGACGATGTTGTCCACCAGCATCGAGTTGGCCGAACTCTTCACCAGCTCCGTGACCTTCAACCCGTCCACGGGTTTCACTTCGAATGCGCCGCCGAAGGCGTAAAGCAGCGTCTCGACCTGGCTGGTGACCACGTCGTCGCGGTTGAACGCGGTGCGGTTAAGCGTCAGCACCGTCGGCGTGTAGCGCTGCCCGTTGCCGGAGGCGTAGACCACGTCGGCTAGCACCTTGCCCGGGTTCATCTCCACACCCCAGGCCTTGAACAGCTTCGGCAGGGTCGAGCTGGTGCCGCCGCCACCGATGCCGGGCATGGGACTCGGCTGCTGGTCGAAGTAGGCATAAGGGTCGACGAACACGATCAGCTTGCCGCCGCGCAGCACGAACTGGTCGAGTACGAACTCGGTCGCTTCCGGCAGGTCGCGTGGATGAATAACCAACAAGACCTTGATCGCGGGGTCGATCGCTTCGGCGAGCAGCGATACCGGCTTCACGTCGAAATCGCGCTTCAGTTCGCTGGCGAGCACCCAGGGTTCGGAGCTCTGCCGGGTCATCGGATTGAATTTTTCGCCCAGCACCGGCAGCGCGCTCATCAGGCCGAGCACCGGCCGTTCGGCGCTGGCGACGCGCGCCACCGCGCGCGCGAGGTCGTATTCCAGCAGGCGCTCGCGCTGCGGCGAAACCGCCGGGATCGCCTGCTTGCGGTCGAGCTGGCTCACCACCACGCCGAGGTAGAACGTTTCGCCCGAGAACAGCTGCTGCGGCTCGACGCCGTCCAGCTGCGCCTGCTCCTCGTCGTCGCTGTCGGGTTTCGGGTTGTACGTCTCGATGACCAGGTTGCTTCCGGCGACCGCTTTCATTTCTTTCGCCAGGTCCTCGACGCGCTGCGCGAAGCTGCGCAGCTGCACCGGCATCGCCTGCTCGCCGCGCGAAATGTAGAGCTTCAGTTTTACCGGCGCATCCAGCCCGCGCAGCATCTTCCGGGTGCCGTCGGACAGCGTGTACAGGCTGCCTTGCGTGAGGTCGATCCGCTTCGCGCCCAGTGCGCCCAGGTAGTTGAAGGCGACCAGGATCAGGAACAGTGCGGCCAGGCCGACCGCCGAATAGACGAGGTTCTCGTGCTTCTTCATCGGTTCCTCAGGATCACGCCGGTGGCGAACAGCGAAAAGCCGATCAGCGAGAGGAAAAACAACAGGTCGCGGGTGTCGATCACGCCCTTCTGGAAACCGTCGAAGTGCGTGACCACCGAGAACGCCGCCACCGTGTCGATGAACGCGGGACTGGCCCAGCGCGCCATCAGGTCGGTGACCGGGTTGAAGCCGGCCAGGATCAGGAACAGGCAGGCCACCACCGACAGGATGAAGGCCACCACCTGGTTGCGCGTCATCGCCGAGGTCATGCAGGTGATCGCGAGATAGGCGCCGGCGAGGAAGAAGCTGCCCAGGTAGCCGGCGAAGATCATGCCGTTATCCGGGCTGCCGAGCACGTTCACCGTGATCACCACGGGAAAGGTGAGCGCGAGAGCGACGCCGAGGAAGATCCAGGACGCGAGAAATTTTCCGGCGATCGCCTGCCAGGGCGTAATCGGCAGGGTCATCAGCAATTCGATGGTGCCTGAGCGCCGCTCCTCGGCCCACAGGCGCATGCCTGCCGCCGGCACCAGCACGAGATACAGCCAGGGATGCCAGCCGAAGAACGCGCTCAGGCTCGCCTCGCCGCGCTCGAAGAACTGGCCGGCGGTGAAGGTGAAGAAGCCCGTCAGCAGCAGGAAGATGACCAGGAAAATGTAGGCCACCGGGGAAGTGAAGTAGGCGCCCAGCTCGCGCTTGGCGATGACCCAGATGTGTTTCATGCCTTCACCGTGTCGGCGATAGTGAGGCGGCGGAACACGTCTTCCAGCGGCCGGCCGAGTTCGTCCGGCGTGCCCTGGGCGACGATGCGGCCGCGGTCGATGATGATCGCGCGCGTGCAGGCCGCATCCACTTCTTCCAGAATGTGGGTGGAGAACACCACCGCCTTGGTTTTTCCGAGCTCGCGGATGAGATTCCTCACCTCGTGCTTCTGGTTAGGGTCGAGGCCGTCGGTGGGCTCGTCCAGTACCAACACCTCGGGATCGTGGATCAGCGCCTGCGCGAGGCAGGTGCGGTGACGGTAGCCCTTGGAGAGCGTATCGATCGACTGGTGCAGCACCGAAGAGAGGAAGCAGCGCTCGACCGCGCGGCCGATCGCCTTTTGTTTCGCGCCGCCCGTGAGGCCGCGGATCTCGGCCGCAAAGCCGAGGAAGCCCACCACGGTCATGTCGGAGTAGGCGGCGGCGTTCTCGGGCAGGTAGCCGATCAGGCGCTTGGCGGCCAGCGGCGATTCGACGACGTCATTGCCGCCGACGCTGACCTTACCGCTGTCGGGCGCGTAGTAGCCGGTGATCATGCGCATGGTGGTGGATTTGCCCGAGCCGTTCGGGCCGAGGAAGCCCACCACTTCGCCGCGCTCGACGTTGAACGAAATGCCATCCACCGCGCGCTTGGCGCCGAAGGTTTTGACCAGATTTTCTATCTTTATCATGAGGGTGTTCGTCTTGCGGGGGCGCATTATCGCCCAAATCCGGCCCGGATTAGAATGCGGCTTCCTGAAGAGGTTCCATTCCATGAAAAGTCTTGCGGCCCTGCTGTCCGTCCTGCTCGCCTCCTTTGCCTTGCCCGGGCAGGCACAGACCTATCCTTCGAAGCCGGTGCGCATCGTCGTGCCCTTCGCCCCGGGCGGCGGCTCGGACTTCATCGCGCGCTTCATGGCGCAGCGCCTGACCGAGACGCTGGGCACGCAGGTGATCGTCGAGAACAAGCCCGGCGCGGGCGGCGTGCTCGGCATCGAGCAGGGCATCAAATCCCCGGCCGACGGCTACACGCTGACGCTGATCGCCTCCAGCTACACGGTCAATCCAAGCATCTACAAGCTCAATTTCGACCCGGTCAGCGACATCACGCCGATCATCCAGATGTCGCAGGGGCCGCTGCTGGTGGTGGTGAACCCGGCGCTGCCGGTCAAGAACGTCAAGGAACTCATTGCGCTCGCCAAAGCGAAGCCGGGCGAGGTCACCTTCGCTTCCTCCGGGCAGGGCAGCGTGATCCACCTGGCGACCGAGCTGTTCGGCACCATGGCGAAAGTCAAGATGAACCACATTCCCTACAAGGGGACCGGACCGGCGCTGACCGATACGCTGGCGGGCCAGACGAATGTCTTTTTCAGCAGCACGGCGAACGCCATGCCGCACGTCAAGGCGGGGAAGCTGCGGGCGGTCGCGGTGACCACCGCGAAGCGCATTCCGGCGCTGCCGGAGGTGCCGACCGTCGCCGAGTCCGGCGTGCCGGGATACGACGTCGTGCTGTGGCACGGCCTGATCGGGCCGAAGGGCCTGCCGAAGGCGGTGGTCGACAGGATCGGCGGCGAAGTGAACAAGATCCTCAAGCAGGCGGAGACGTCTGCCCAGCTGGAAAGCGACGGTGTCGCACCGGCCGGCGGCACGGCCGCGCAATTCGCCACGCAGATCAAAAAGGAAATCGGCGTCTGGAAGAAGGTCGCGTCCGACGCTGGCGTGAAGGTGGAGTAGCTCCCGGGTTTTCGTGGCAGGCCTGAAGAAGCGCGACTACACGCCCGGCGCGAAGGGCGCCCTGGAGGGCGTGCGCGTGCTGGACCTGTCGCGGCTGGTCGCGGGCAACACGCTCACCCAGCTGTTGGGCGATTTCGGCGCCGAGGTGGTGAAGGTCGAGCCGCCCGCCGGCGATACGCTGCGCGCCTGGCAGACGAAGGGCGTCGCCACCGACTGGAAGATCTACGCGCGCAACAAGAAGAGCCTGTGCCTCGACCTGCGCAAGCCCGAGGCGAAAGACCTCCTGCTGAAACTCCTGCCGACGACGGCGATTTTCGTCGAGAGTTTCCGGCCTGGCACGCTGGAAGCGATGGAGCTCGCGCCGGAGAAGCTCCTCAAGGCCAATCCGAAGCTGGTGATCGTGCGCGTTTCCGGCTGGGGGCAGGATGGTCCCTATCGCCGCCGCCCGGGATTCGGCACGCTCATCGAAGGCATGTCGGGTTTTGCATCGATGAACGGCTTCGGCGACCGCGAGCCGGTGCTGCCGCCGATCTACCTCGCCGATACGATCGCCGGGCTGAACGGCGCGGCGGCGGCCATGATCGCGCTGCGCGCGGCGGAAAAGAAGGGCGGGCGCGGCCAGGTGATCGATTTGCCGCTGCTCGACCCGTTGTTCGCGGTGCTCGGACCGCAGGCGGCGAATTACCGCCTGAGCGGCAAAGTGAAACCGCGTACCGGCAGCCGCTCCACCAACTCGGGCCCCCGCAACGCCTACCGCTGCAAGGACGGCCTGTATGTCGGGTTGTCGGCCTCGACGCAGAAGATGGCCGAGCGGGTGTTCCGCTCCATCGGCCGGCCCGAGCTGATCGAGGACCCGAAATTTCGCGTCAACGCCGAGCGCGTGAAACACGCGGAAGAACTGGACGCCATCATCGGCGCCTTCATCGCCGGGCGCACGCAGGCGGAAAACGTCGCGTTCTTCGAGCAGGCCGAGGTCACCATCGGACCGATTTACGACATCGCCCAGATCCTGGAGGACCCACACGTGATCGAGCGTGAACTCCTTGCTGAGTATCCGGATGCCGATATGGAATCGTTCCCGATGCATCATGTCGTGCCGCGGCTGTCGGACACGCCTGGATCGATTCGCACCGCAGCGCCGAAGCTCGGCCAGCACAACCGGGAATTGATTGCCGAGCTGCATTTGAATTACGACGAACTTCTAAAAAACAAGATCATTTGCGAATGAAACCCGACCTGCCTGTCTGGCGTTCCCTCATGTATGTCCCGGTCAATGTCGAGAAGTACGTCGACAAGGCGCACACGCGCGGCGCCGATGTCATCCAGCTCGACGTCGAAGACAGCGTGCCGCCCGCGGAAAAAGCCAAGGCTCGAGCTGCAGCCGCCGGGGTGGGCCTGCCGGGCGCGGGAATGCCCGGCAGTGTGGGCGCTTTGCCAGAGGGAATGGACATGGAGAAGTATG
>JANXUV010000089.1 GCA_025356085.1 Betaproteobacteria bacterium | reverse complement strand
ACTGCTTCCTTGATGAAGGGGAAGAACTTGAGCTTGTTCTCGAGGTACTTCGGCGCGAACAGCGAGCCGTCGGCGAGCTTGCCCACGTCCTTGACGCGGTCGATGATTTTCAGGTGCCCGTCGGCATCGACATAGCCGGCGTCGCCGGTGTGGAACCAGCCCTGCGCATCCTTCGATGCCGCGGTCGCCTGCGGGTTCTTGTAGTACTCCTTGAACAGGCCCGGCGAGCGGATCAGGAGTTCGCGCTCCGGCGTGAAACTCAACTCCACTCCTTTCACCGCGGGACCGACGGTGTCGGCCTTCACCTGGCCGTTCGGCTGCACGCAGACGAAGACGCTGGTTTCGGTGGACCCGTAAAGCTGTTTCAGGTTGATCCCAAGCGAGCGGTAGAACCGGAACAGGTCCGGGCCGATCGCCTCGCCCGCGGTATAGGCGACTCGCACCCGGCTCATGCCGAGCACGTTCCTCAGCGGCCCAAAGACGAGGGCATCACCCAGCCTGTACATCAGCCGGTCCAGCGCGCCCACGCTCCTGCCATCGAGGATATTGCCGCCGACCTTGCGCGCCACCTCCATGAAGTAACGGTACAGCGAACGCTTCAGGGCGCTGGCATCCTCCATGCGGATCGAGACCTGGGTGAGCAGCGTCTCGAATACGCGCGGCGGCGCGAAATAGTAGGTCGGCCCGATGTCGCGCATGTCGCTCATCACGGTATCGGCCGACTCCGGGCAGCAGACGCAATAGCCGGTAACGAACGGCTGCGCGTAGGAAAAGATGTTCTGCCCGACCCAGGCGGGCGGCAGATAGGCGAGCACCACGTCCGCGTCGTTCAGCCCCTCCATTTCCGCTGCGGCGCGCGCCCGGTCGATCAGGGCATGGTGGGTGAGCACCACGCCTTTCGCCACGCCCGTCGTTCCCGAGGTAAAAAACATCGCCGCCGTGTCGGAACCCGAGCTTTTGGAAATCTCGGCGTCGAGAAATTCCGGATCGCGCCCGGCCGCCGCCTGGCCGAGCTTGACGAGCTCGTCGCAACTCATCAGTTGCGGCTGCGCGTAGTGACGCAAGCCGCGCGGCTCGTCATAGTAGATGTGCGCGAGGGTCGGGCACTGCGGCAGGATCTCGAGCAGCTTGTCGACCTGTTCCTGATCCTCAACCAGCGCGTACGCGATCTCGGCGTTCTGGATCGGAAAGGCCATCTCGGTGGCCACGGCATCCTGGTAGAGCGGCACCGGGATGCCGCCCAGGCATTGCGCCGCGCACATCGCGGCATAGACGCGTGGCCGGTTGTCGCCGATGATCGCGAGGTGGTCGCCGCGCTTGAACCCCTGCCCGGCAAGGCCGCAGGCGAGCGAGCGCACTTCGTCGGCAAACCGCCGCCAGCTCCAAGTCTGCCAGATGCCGAGATCCTTCTCACGGATCGCGGGACGCTCCGCGCGCACCTTGGCATGGTGCAGCAGAAGCTTCGGAAATGTGTCGAGGCCGGAAAGGTCTTCCGCCATGCTCGCCCTCCTCCAAGGACTCGTAACGGCAGGTATTTTAACGTTGCTTGACGCGAGCGGCACTGTAGCGGATTCTCGGCCCAACAATGTCATCGTCGCGACAATCCGCCCCGCCTGCGTCGCGCTCGCTGCACGACCTGCTGGAAATCTCCCACTGGACCCGGAGTCTTTCGCAAAAGCAGCTCGCCCGCGTGCGCGCCGATACGATCGAGCGCTTCGTGCCGGCCGGCGGCTATGCCTGTCGCAAGGGAGACGCAGTCGAGCACTGGTTCGGCGTCGCCGAAGGGCTGCTTAAGTTAAGCATCGATTCGCCTGAGGGCAAGACCGCGACGCTGGCTGGCATCGCCGCCGGCGGTTGGTTCGGCGAGGGATCGCTGCTGCGCACCGAGCCGCGCCGCGCCGCTACGACGTGGTCGCGCTGCGAAACAGCCGGATCGCGCTGGTTCCCCGCGCGACCTTCGCCTGGCTGCTGGACAGCAGCATCGCCTTCAACCGCTTCCTGCTCGACCAGCTGAACGAGCGCCTGGGGCAGTTCATCGCCAGGGTTGAGCACGAGCGCCTGCTGTCGCCTGAAGCCCGGATCGCCCGCAGCATCGGCATGCTGTTCAACCCGCACTTGCAGCCCGGGGGCGATTTGCGCATGAACCTTTCGCAAGAAGAGATCGGTTACCTTTCGGGTGTCTCGCGTCAGCGCGCGAACCAGGCCCTCAGCGTGCTCGCCGAAGCGGGCCTGGTGCGACTCGAATACGGCGGCATCACCGTACTCAACGTGGAAGGACTCAGGAACTATGTCGGGTAGAGAACACTGGACGACCAAGGGCGATGTGCGGCTCTTCCTGTGGCGCAAGGCATCGGCGACCAGTGCGGCGCCGGGCGGCACGATCCTGTTCGTGCATGGCTCCTCGATGGCTTCGCAACCGACCTTCGATCTCGAGGTGCCAGGGCGGCCGGATTCCTCGGTGATGGACTGGTTCGCGGCGCGCGGCTTCGACACCTGGTGTCTGGACAACGAAGGCTACGGCCGCTCCGACAAGAAGCGCCCGATCAACTTCGACATCTCGAACGGCGCGGATGATCTCGAAGCTGCCACGGACTACATCTTCAAAGAGACAAAAAAGAGAAAACTGCTCGTCTACGGCATCTCTTCCGGAGCCCTGAAAGCGGCCCTGTTTGCCGAGCGCCATCCGCAGCGCATTTCACGCCTGGCGCTGGACGCCTTCGTCTGGACCGGCGCAGGCAGCCCGACGCTGGCCGAGCGCAAAAAGCGGCTGCCCGAATTCATGGCGAAGAACCGCCGGCCGATCGACCGTGCGTTCGTGCAGAGCATCTTCGCGCGCGACCACCCGGGCACCGCGGACGAGGCGACAGTTAATGCGTTCGCCGATGCGATCCTCGCGCTGGACGACTCGGTACCGACCGGGACCTACGTGGACATGTGCTCGAAGCTGCCGCTGGTGGATCCGGCGAAACTCACCGTGCCGACGCTGATTTTGCGCGGCCAGTGGGACGGCATCGCCGGCGTTGACGACCTGGTCGAATTCTTCAAGCGGCTGCCGAACCCGGACAAGCAATTCTGCGTCATGCCCGGCATCTCGCATGCGAGTTTCCAGCAGAAGAACTACCTGATGGTCTATCACATCCTGCACGCGTTCTTCAGCCAGCCGGGCCCGGTGTACCAGGGATGAATCGGCTTGCTTTCTTCCTCCTGGCCTTTTTTTGCGTGGAGGGTTCCGCTCAAACCTATCCAAGCCGACCCATTCGCCTCATCGTGCCCCTCGCGGCGGGCGGCTTCGCCGATGTACCGGCGCGCATGCTCGCGCCGCGCCTCGCAAGTGCGCTCGGCAAGCCGGTGGTGGTCGAAAACCGGCCCGGTGCCGGCAGCACCATCGGCGCGGACGCTGTGGCGAAAAGCGCACCCGATGGCCATACGCTGCTTCTGACGGGCACGCCGCACGTCATCGCCCCCTGGCTTTACAAGAAACTGCCCTACGACACGCTGAAGGACTTCGTGCCGGTCGCTCTCGTCGCCGCCGGCCCCTACGTGCTCGCAGTCAGTCCGCAGCTCGGCGTCACCTCGGTGCGCGAGTTGATTGCGGCGGCAAAGGCGCTGCCCGGCGGGATCGATTTTGCGAGCTCGGGCAACGGCAGCGCGCAGCATCTGGTCGGCGCGCTCTTTAACACGATGGCCGGCGTCACGCTGAATCACGTCCCCTACAGGGGCAGCGCCACGGCCGTACAGGATCTGATCTCTGGCCAGGTGAAGGTGTCCTTCTCCGGCATCCCGAACGTGCTCACTCAAATCAAGACGGGTCGCCTGCGCGCGCTCGCCGTTACCACGGCCAGGCGCTGGAGCGAATTGCCGGACGTGCCCACGCTCGCCGAAGCCGGCGTGCCCGGCTACGAAGCAACCCTGTGGCTCAATATCTCCGCGCCCGCCGGAACGCCGCCGGCGATCGTGCAGCGCATCTATGCCGAAACCACGCGCGTGCTGGAGGAGCCGGAGCTGCGGCAGAACTTCCGCGCCGCCGGTGTGGAGGCACAAAGCCTTGCTCCACCGGAACTCGCGGCATTCATCCACGCCGAATACGAGAAGTTGGGTAAGGTGGTGCGCGAAACCGGCGCCACCGTGAACTGACCAAGGGGGAATTTCACGCATGAAAAGATTTGCCGTCCTGGCCGCCGCCGCGGTCGCCCTTGGTATTGCCTCGCCCCAGTCTTTCGCGCAGGGCTCTTATCCGTCCAAGCCAGTCAGGCTGGTCGTGCCGGTGACCACCGGCGGGCCGAGTGACCTGGTGGCACGCATCCTCGGCGAGAAATTGACTGCGGCGCTCGGCAAGCCGGTGATCGTCGAGAACAAGCCCGGCGCCTCGCAGTCGGTCGGCGCCGACGCGGTGGCGAAGAGCGCGCCCGACGGCTACACACTGCTGCAGGCCGCGGCCAACATGGCGATCAACCCGATCCTGATGAACGACCTGCCCTACGACACGGCCAAGGATTTCGCGCCGGTGTCGCTGACGCATCTCACGCCCTACGTGTTCGTGGTCAGCGCGCAGTCGCCGATCAAGTCGATCGCCGAGCTGCTGAAGTTCGTGCGCGAGAATCCCGGCAATGTCACCTACGGCACCACCGGGCCCGGCAGCCCTCAGCTGCTCGCGACGCTGCTGCTGTCGCAGCAGGCCGGCCTTGGGCAGATGACCGAGGTCGCCTACAAGGGCAGCTCGGCGGCGCACCCGGACCTGATCTCCGACCGCATCACGTTCATGATCGATCCGCTCGCCGCCTCGGCGCCGCACATCAAGTCGGGCTCCCTGCGCGCGCTTGCGGTCAGCACGCCGCAGCGCAACGCGTCGTTCCCGAACGTGCCGACCGCTATGGAAGCCGGCGTGCCGGGCTACGATTTCGCCAGCTGGGGCGGGATCTTCGCGCCAGCCGGCACGCCGCGCGAGATCGTCCTGCGGCTGAATGCGGAAATTGGCAAGGCGCTCGGCAGCCCCGACCTGAAGAAGCGCTTCGATGATTTGGGCCTGGTGGCGAAACCGAGTTCGCCGGAGGAATTCGGCGCCTTCCTGTTCGCGGAGATGGCCCGCTGGAAGGCGGTGCTGGGCGGCAAGAAGCCCTGATCTACGGACAGATGAAGCCGGGACCGCTCGGGTTCTGGAAGCAGCCGACGGATGCCGGTAAGACGTGCTTCGGCAGCCACAGGACGACTTCGGGGAAATAGATTGCGAAGGCGATCGTTGCGAAAAAGACGACATAAATCGGCATGGCGGCGCGCAGCGCCTGGGAAAACCTCACGCCGACGAATTTCGACGCCATCAGGAGCACCAGTCCGTAGGGGGGCGTAATCAGGCCGAAGGCAAGCGTGGCGATCAATACCACGCCCATGTGGACCGGGTTGATATTGCCCGCCGTGGTCAGCGCATTCACCAGCGGCATGAAAATGATGATGGTCGGAACCGGCTCGATGAAGTCGCCGACGATCGTGAACAGCAGCACCATCAGCAGCATGATGAGGTGCGGATCGCTGCCGGCGATCCCGGTGATCCAGCCGGCAATGACGATCGCACCGCGCAGGTAGGCGAGCAGCCAGCCGAAGGCATTGGCCGCGCCGATGGTGATCAGCGGCAGTGAGAAAATCAGGCCGGCCAGGCAAAAATCGTAGGGCAACTTCCAGATGTGCTTCGGGTTATAGGTCGGAACGATCACCAGCAGGATCCACACCACCGCGACCACGCCGGCTTCCGTCGGCGTGAACCAGCCGGTCAGGATGCCGCCCAGGAGAATCATCGGGATCATCAGCGGCAGCGCGGCATCCTTCGCCGCGCGCGCGACGACGCTCAGCGGCGCGCGGGCGCGGCGCGTCCCCGGCGGCCCGAAAAAATAGCAGTAGATCATCAACCCGAAGCCGATCATGAAGCCGGGCACCACGCCCGCCATGAACAGGCCCGCGATCGAAACATTGCCGACCGCGCCGTAGACGACGGCGGTGATGCTGGGCGGCACCAGCGCGGCGATGGTCGAGGCCGCGGCGATGATCGCCGCGATGAACGGGCCGCTATAGCCCTCCTTCTTCATCGGCGGACCGAGCGCCCGGCTCATGACTGCGACGTCGGCGGTGGTTGATCCGGACATTTCGGAAAAGAACATGCTGAAGACAGTGACCACCTGCGACAATCCGCCCTTGATGTGGCCCACCAGCGCAAGCGACAGATTTGCGATGCGACCGACCACGTTCGCCGAAGCCATCAGCTCTCCCACCAGGAGGAAGAACGGGATCGCGAGCAGGGCTTCGTTGTCCATGCCGTCGAAGACCTTCTGCAGGATCGCGGCCAGCGATACATCTGCCAGCACGGCGCCGACAAAAACCCCGGCCATGAGCGCGAACGGCACGGGTACCCCCAGATACCCGAAGGTGAGGAAGCAGATCGTCATGATCGTGAGGATGACAGGCGAGCTCACAACTTTCCTCCCGCGCCCGGCACTTCGAACGCACCGGCGGCATCCGCTTCTGGCGGCTCCTCGTGCTCAAAGCCGTTGCGCAAGCCATTGACGATCTGCTCGATGGTGAACAGAACGATGAATACACCGGCGATCGGGATCGCCGCGTACAGCGAGGCGATCGGCGTGTTCGAGGGCAGGCGAAAGCTGCCGAACCCGCGCATAAAGTTGACGCAGCCGAAATAAACCATGCACAGGGCGACTGAGAGGACGACGGCGCGGATGACGATTTCAGCGGCGACGCGCGGCCGCCCGTGCAGCGATTCGGAAACCGCGGTGAGGTAAAGGTGGTCGTTGCGCCGCGTCGCCACGGCAAAGCCGATGAAGATGCCGTAGATGAAGAGCGTGGAGGTCGCTTCCTGCAGCCACAGCCAGGGGCGGCCGATGGTGCGCGTGATGATGTCCAGGCACACCGTCAGGGAGAAGCCGAACAGCACCAGCCCGCAGGCGATCATCAGGATCAGCTCGATCCTGTCGAGCGCGCGCCATTTCAGGTGGCGCTGGCGCCCCAGCACCAACCTGTCGGCAAAACCCACCTAGTTGATCGAGCGGATCAGGCCCTTGATCTTGTCGGCGTGGGGGCCCAGTTCCTTCGCCAGCTTGTCGAGATACGGATCGGCGATTTTCTGGAAGCCCGATTTGTCGGTGGCGACCACCTTGATGCCGATGGACTTGATCTTCGCCAACGCCGTGTTCTCCAGTTCAAACGCCTTCTTCGGCTCCTGGGTGCTGACATCCCGGCCGGCCGCGAGCACCCATTTCTTCTGGTCGGCGTTCAGGCTCTGCCACAGCTTGTCGCTGATCCAAAGGATCGCGTTGTTCGCTTCGTGCTCCGAGATCGAAAGCACCGGCGCCACCTCGTAGTGCCGGTTGATCAGGTAGACGTTGACGGAGTTCTCGCCGAAATCGACCACGCCCGTCTGCAGCGAGGTATAGACGCTGCCGAACGGCATGTGAACGGTCTGCGCGCCGTAGGCCGCGAACATGGTGTCTTCGGTGGCGGTGGCTTGCACGCGGACCTTGAGACCCTTGAGATCCTCGAGTTTCTGGATCTCTTTCTTGCCATACAGGTTGCGCACGCCCTGGGTACCGAGCCCGATCGCGTGAATGCCCTGCGTGGTCTGGTCGATCATGTCGCGGATCGCCTCATATACCCTCTGGTCGCCGAGCGCCTTGACGACGTGATCAGCCGAGCGGAACAGGAAGTGCAGCGACATTACGCCGGCCTGCGGCGAGATGGTCGCCGTGTTCGCTGATGACACAATGGCGAAGTCGAGATCGCCGGACTTCACCAGCTGCAGGAGCTGCGGCTCCTGGCCGAGTTGCGCGCCCGGGTACTGGTCGACCAGCATCTTGCCGCCGCTCAGTTCCTTGAGCTTGGCGGAAAACAGGTCGTAGGCGACGCTGTAGCCGGAATTGAGCTGCTGGTCGTGCGCGAAGCGGAAATGCTTTTCCTGCGCGTTGGCGCCCAGCGAAAAAACCGCCGCCATCAATGCGCCAGCCAAGGTCCAGCCGCCGGTGATCTTCATGGTTTCCTTCCTCTGATTGAGCGGCTCAAGGTGAACCGCGACGGGATGGTAGTCGAGCCGCGCTCCTGCGGCTAGGCCAAGGTATTGCTGCAGCGCACCCAGCTTCCTACATGCTGCGCCGGTATTGCCCGCCGACATCGAAGAGCGCGTGCGTGATCTGGCCCAGTGAGCAGACGCGCACCGCGTCCATCAGCACCTCGAACACGTTCTCGTTCCGCACCACTGCCGTCTGCAGGCGCTCGAGCATGGCTTTTGAACGGGAAGAATTTTTCTCGTGAAAAGCGCGCAGCCGCTTCAGTTGCGACTGCTTCTCGTCCTCGCTGGAGCGGATCAGTTCCAGCTTCTGCGGCGCCGCGTCGGCATTGGCGTTCCTGAAGGTATTGACGCCGACGATCGGGTACGAGCCGTCGTGCTTCCGATGCTCGTAGGTCATCGACTCCTCCTGGATCTTGCCACGCTGGTAGCCAGTCTCCATCGCACCGAGCACGCCGCCGCGCGCGCTGATCGCCTCGAATTCCTTCAGCACCGACTCTTCCACGAGGTCGGTAAGTTCCTCGATGATGAAGGAACCCTGGTTCGGGTTCTCGTTTTTCGCCAGGCCCCATTCCTTGTTGATGATCAGCTGGATCGCCATCGCGCGGCGCACCGATTCCTCGGTGGGCGTGGTGATCGCCTCGTCGTAGGCGTTGGTGTGCAGCGAATTGGTGTTGTCGTAGGAAGAGATCAGCGCCTGCAGCGTGGTGCGGATGTCGTTGAAGGCGATTTCCTGCGCATGCAGGCTGCGGCCGCTGGTCTGCGAATGGAACTTGAGTTTTTGCGAGCGCTCATTGGCGCCGTAGCGGTTCTTCATCGCCACCGCCCAGATGCGCCGGGCGACGCGGCCAATGACGCCGTACTCCGGGTCCATGCCGTAGCTGAAGAAGAACGACAGGTTGGGCGCGAAATCATCGATGTTCATGCCACGCGCGAGATAGGCCTCGACGAAGGTGAAGCCGTTGGAGAGGGTGAAGGCGAGCTGGCTGATCGGGTTCGCACCGGCTTCGGCGATGTGGTAGCCGGAGATCGACACCGAGTAGAAGTTCTTCACGTCGTGCTCGATGAAGTACTGCTGGATGTCGCCCATCACCTTGAGCGAGAACTCGGTGGAGAAGATGCAGGTGTTCTGTCCCTGGTCTTCCTTGAGAATGTCGGCCTGCACCGTGCCGCGCACGGTTGAAAGTGTTTGTTTTTTTATCTTTTCGAATTCATTTGAATCCGGAAGACGTGAATTCACTTCCTGAAATTCCTCAATTTGCTGGTCGATGGCCGTGTTGAAGAACATCGCCAGGATCGTCGGCGCCGGGCCGTTGATGGTCATCGATACCGAGTTGTTCGGCGCGCACAGGTCGAAGCCCGAATACAGCACCTTCATGTCCTCCAGCGTGGCGATGGAGACGCCGGAATTGCCGACTTTGCCGTAGATGTCCGGCCGCTCATCCGGGTCGAAGCCGTACAGCGTCACCGAATCAAAGGCGGTGGAAAGGCGCTTGGCCGGCGTGTCCTTCGACAGCAGGTGGAAACGCCGGTTGGTGCGAAAAGGATCGCCCTCGCCCGCGAACATGCGCGTCGGGTCCTCGTTCTCACGCTTGAAGGGGAACACGCCCGCGGTGAACGGGAATGCGCCGGGCAGATTCTCGCGCCACTGCCAGCGCAGAATCTCGCCCGCGTCCTCGAACTTCGGCAGCGCCACCTTGGACACCTTGGTGCCGGAGAGCGAGGTGGTGGTCAGCTTGGTGCGCAGCTCGCGGCCCCGGCTGCGGGTCACGAACTCGTCGCCCGAGTAGGACTTGACGGTGTCGGGCCACGAATCGAGCAGCTGTTTGGCGGGCGCCGCAAGAGCGGCGTTTTTCTCTTCGATCAGAGCGTCCAGGACATTGGTTCCACTCATGCGCTTGGCCGCGACCAGGCTCTGCCGGTCGCGCGCAATGCGCGATTGCTGCAGGCCCTGTTCGTGATAGCCGCGCACCCCCTCGGCGATTTCGGCCAGGTAGCGCGCGCGCTTCGCCGGCACCACCACGTTCACGTTCGAGGAACTCCTGCTCTTGACCAAAGGAAGCACGCCCGTTGAAAGCGGCAGGCCCTTTTCCTTCAGCCTCGCGGCGAGATCCTGATAGAGCGCGGTCACGCCGTCGTCGTTGAAGCGCGAAGCGATGGTGCCGTACACCGGCATGGCCTCTGGCGCCTGGCCGAAGCTCTGCCGGTTGCGCTGCACCTGCTTGCGCACATCGCGCTGCGCATCCTCCGCGCCCTTGCGATCGAACTTGTTGATGGCGACGAAGTCGGCGAAGTCGAGCATGTCGATTTTCTCGAGCTGGCTGGCGGCGCCGAATTCCGGCGTCATGACGTAGAGCGATACGTCCACCAGCGGCACGATGGCCGCGTCGCCCTGCCCGATGCCTGAGGTCTCAACGATCACCAGGTCGAAGCCGGCGGCGCGGCAGGCGGCGATTGCCTCCGGCACGCAGGCCGCGATTTCCGCGCCCGATTCGCGCGTGGCGAGCGAGCGCATGAAAATGTTCGGGCCGTGGATGGCGTTCATGCGGATGCGGTCGCCAAGCAGGGCGCCGCCCGTCTTGCGGCGTGTCGGATCGACCGAGAGGATCGCGATCCGCAGGCGATCGCCCTGGTCGATGCGGAAGCGGCGCACCAGCTCGTCGGTCAGCGAGCTCTTGCCCGCGCCGCCGGTGCCCGTGATGCCGAGAACAGGGGACTTTTGCTTTGTCGCTTTTGCAAGAATATTTTTTTTCAGTTCCGGATTGCAGACGCCGAGTTCCAACGCCGTGATGATCCTGGCCAGCGCGAGGAAATCTCCCGGCTTCAGTTCCGCGGGCGTGCGCTCCACGGGATTGAAATCGCAGCGCGCGAGCATGTCGTTGATCATGCCCTGCAGCCCCATCTTCTGGCCGTCTTCAGGGGTGTAGATGCGCGCGACGCCGCTGGCGTGCAGCTCCTCGATCTCGGATGCCACGATCACGCCGCCGCCGCCGCCGAACACCTGGATATGGCCGGCGCCGCGTGCTTTCAGTTGCTCGACCATGTACTTGAAGTATTCGATGTGCCCGCCCTGGTAGGACGAGATGGCGATGCCCTGCACGTCCTCTTCCACCGCGGTGGTCACCACGTCGTCCACCGAGCGGTTGTGGCCCAGGTGAATCACCTCGGCACCGGAGGCCTGCAGGATGCGGCGCATGATGTTGATCGAGGCATCGTGGCCGTCGAACAGGCTTGCGGCCGTGACGAAACGAATCTTGTTGGCGGCCCGGCCTTTCTGGTCGACGGGCTGCTGGCTTAAATCGGTCATGAATCTTCCTCCCTGCGGCTCAATGCGTGCCCCGGTACTAGGGGTCGTAAACTCAATTTATTCAACAACGTTAGCGCAATTTCCCGCGCCGCGCTTGTTTTCAGGCGGCTATCCCGATGCCGGTGTCGCTACGGAATTGCTGCAGCAAGCGATCGCGTTCGGCCGCGGCCGCGCCAACGTTGCGCTCCTTGACGTGTCCGAAGCCGCGGATCTGCTCCGGCAGGCA
>JANXUV010000077.1 GCA_025356085.1 Betaproteobacteria bacterium | reverse complement strand
AGAATGGGCAAAGCGTGCAGCGCCGCGTGGCCAGAGGCGGATAGACTTTCCTATCCGTTGCGGAAAAAACGTTTCGACGAACCGCGGCGCCGGCTGGTCGGGTTGCTGCCCACCGGTTCGGTGCGCGCAGCCGGCAGCCTGCCTGATGCGCTGTTGACCAGCGAAGCGCATTCGCCGCTGTTCGGTCGGACCCTCGGCATGGGCTTCGCGCCATCGCAACACGCCGCGCCGGGAAATCTGCTGCGCCTCGCCGACGGCAGGCTCGCGCTCAGCGCGCGGCTGCCGTTCTACGATCCGGGGCGGGTTCTTCCCCGTCGCTGACCCGAAGGCTGCTTAAACCTTGCCCTTCCACGGGACGAATACGCGTTCCAGGTGACGCATGAGAAGGTCGAACGCATACGCGAAGAATCCGATGACGATGATTCCCATGATGACCACGTCGCTGGCGAGAAACTCGGAGGCATTCAGCACCATGAAGCCCAGGCCGCGGGTGGACGCTACCATCTCTCCGGCCACCAGCGTGGTCCAGCCAACGCCAATGCCTATGCGCATGCCGGTGATGATTTCCGGCAGCGCGGATTTCACGATGACGTGCCAGACGACCTGGGAACGTGTCGCCCCCATCGAATAAGCGGCATGAATCTGTTCCATGGAGACTGACCGGACCCCGGCACGGGCACTAAGCGCCATGGGCGCGAAGATCGCCAGGTAGATCAGGAAAATCTTAGAAAATTCACCGATTCCGAACCAGATGATTACCAGCGGCAGGTACGCAAGCGGGGGCAGCGGCCGGTAGAACTCGATCGGCGGATCGAATATGCCGCGCCAGACCCGGTTGACGCCCATCATGATGCCGATCGGAATAGCGGTGAGGCAGGAGACGAAAAACGCGGTGAATACCCGGTACAGGCTGGTGAGGGTATGTTGCAGCAGCGTTGAGTTGGAAAATCCCTCGGTCGAAACCAGCAGGAATTTGCCGAATACCGCCCGGGGCGAAGGCAGGAAGACGGGCTTGACCAGTCCCGCCTCGGTAACCGCCACCCACAGCACGAATAACACGACGATGGTCACAATGCTGATCAATACGTTGCTTCCGCGTCCGGGGGCGCCGAATTGCTCTCCGGCAGTCACCGCGCGCTGTGCGAAAAAATGGGCGATGGACCAGCGCCTGGCTTCGCTGCGTGGCGCAGCAGCGGATGGCGTTTGCAGCGGGGCATCCGCCGGGGTGGCTTTTTCGCTAGCCATGGGCAGCCGCCTGTGCTGCTTCCAGCGCCTTCTCGTCGCCATAGATAATGCCGAGAACAATTTCCCGGATCCTGATGAATTCCGGGTCGGATTTTACGGCGCGTGCATTGCCGCCCTGCAGATACTGCTTCTGAAATGTCAGGTCGTAGGTGTGCGTGATGCGCCCGGGGCGGGGCGACATCACCACCAGCCGCGTAGCCAGGAACAACGCTTCCTCGACGCTGTGCGTGATGAAGAAAATGGTCTTGTGGGTCTTGTTCCAGACGTCCAGCAGGAGTTCCTGGGTCGTTTCGCGCGCGAGCGCGTCCAGCGACGCCATCGGCTCGTCCATCAACAGCATGGCCGGATCGCAGGTGAGCGCGCGTGCGATGCCTACGCGTTGCTGCATGCCGCCGGAAAGCTGGTAGATCGGATGGTTGTGAAAATCCTCCAACCCGACGAGCGCCAGATTTTTCGCGGCGATTTCGCGACGCTTCTCCGGTGGCACTCCCTGAAGCTTGAGCCCGAATTCGGCGTTTTCGACAACGCTGAGCCAGGGCAGCAATGCGTGCTTTTGAAACACCACGCCGCGGTCGGAGCCGGGGCCGACGATCCTCTTGCCGCCCAGCAGGATTTCGCCGCGCGACGGAGAAATGAAGCCGGCCATCAGGTTGAGGAGGGTCGTTTTGCCGCAGCCCGACGCGCCGAGCGCGACTACAAACTCTCCGCCCCGGATGGTGAGATCAATGTTCTCCAGCGCGTGTACCGCTTCTCCCGGGCGTCGCCCCGGGAATACAAGGCTCACTCCCTTTACCTGCAGATCTTCCAAAATTATCTTCCGCAATTTAACCTGCAGCGAATCGATCGGCGGCGGTCGATTCGTTGCCGGGAGAAGCTGACCCCGGCCTGATTCTACTTGAGCTTCATAGCGGCTTCGGCATATCTCGTGGTGACGAAGCGCGTATAGTCGGGATAGACGCTATCGAGCCGGCCCCCAGCCTTGTGGAAGTCCGCGGTATCCTTCAACGCCTTGCCCGCGCGGCTGTTGGCACCGCCGCCCAACCAGGCAGGTGTCAGTTGCTCAGCCAGGCTCGGGTATTCATATTCCATGACGGTTTCCAGCACGTCCGCCGGCTCGCCGCCGATCATTTTCACATTGGCTTTAGCCTGCGGGGAGTCAGCCGTCCAGGCTTTGGGATTCTTGCGATAGTCGGCATCGGCATCGGCGAGGACTTTTACAAACCTTGCCATGAATTCCGGATTGGAC
>JANXUV010000075.1 GCA_025356085.1 Betaproteobacteria bacterium | reverse complement strand
CCAAGGGCCTTTCGCGCGCGCGCATAATCTTCGTGCACCTGCTGAAGAACATCATGATCCCGCTGGTGACGGTAATCGGCCTGGAGCTGGGTTCGGTGATCGCCTTCGCCATCGTCACCGAATCCGTCTTCGCGTGGCCCGGCATGGGCAAGCTGGTGATCGATTCAATCTTCCAGCTCGACCGCCCGGTGGTGGTCGCCTACCTGCTGGTGGTGGTGTTCATGTTCATCATGATCAACCTCGCGGTGGATCTGCTGTATTCGGCGCTGGATCCACGCGTGCGGATCGCGGAAGCGAAATGAAGGAATTCTTGAGCAACAGAGTGGCGGCGACCGGCCTCGCGATGCTCGTCATCGTGGTTGCGATTGCATTGCTCGCGCCCTGGATCTCGCCGCAGAATCCCTACGACCTGGCCAAGCTCGACCTGATGGACGCGCGCATGGAGCCGGGGGGCAGGTATTTGTTGGGCACCGACGGACAGGGCCGCGACATGCTGTCTGCGATTTTCTACGGCCTGCGCGTTTCGCTGCTGGTGGGCGTGGTGAGTGGTGTCATCGCGCTCACGCTGGGCGGGTTGCTCGGGGTGCTGGCGGCCTATGTTGGCGGGCGCTTCGAGGCGCTGCTGATGCGCGTGGTGGATATCCAGCTCGGCTTTCCGGCGATCCTGGTGGCGCTGATCCTTATCGCGGTGCTGGGCAAGGGCGTGGACAAGATCATCATCGCTCTGGTCTGCGTGCAATGGGCCTACTACGCGCGCACCGCTCGCTCGGCGGCGCTGGTCGAGCGCAGCAAGGAATACATCGAGGCCGCGCGAGGCCTGGGTCTCGGGCGCGCACGCATCGTGCTGAGGCACCTGCTGCCCAATGCGCTGCCGCCGCTGATCGTGGTCGGCACCGTGCAGGTGGCGCACGCCATCGCGCTGGAAGCCACGCTGTCGTTCCTGGGCCTCGGCCTGCCGTCCACCGAACCCTCGCTTGGGCTGCTGATCGCCAACGGCTACGAATACCTGCTCTCCGGCAAGTACTGGATCAGCCTGTATCCCGGCCTCGCGCTGCTGGTCACCATCCTCGCCATCAATCTGGTCGGCGACCAGTTGCGCGACCAGTTCAATCCGAGGCTTGCCCGTGCTTGAGGTTCGGGACCTGGTGACCGAATTCGCCACCGGTGCAGGCGCGGTTCGGGCCGTCGACGAGGTTTCTTTCGAATTGAAACCGAAGGAAATACTCGGCATCGTGGGCGAATCCGGCTCCGGCAAGTCCGTGCTCGGCTATTCGATCCTGGGACTGGTGGACTCGCCGGGGCGCATCATTTCGGGCAGCGTGCGTTTTGCGGGACAGGAACTGGTCGGCATGCCGGACGCCGCGATGCGCCGGCTGCGCGGCAAGCGCATCGCGATGATCTTCCAGGATCCGATGATGACCCTCAACCCGGTGCTGTCCGTCGAGACGCAGATGGTGGAGACGGTGCTTGCCCACGATGACGTTTCCCGGAAAATCGCCGTTGAAAGATCCGTCGAATCGCTGAACCTGGTCGGTATCGCGTCGCCAGCGTCGAGGCTTGAACAGTATCCGCATGAATTCTCCGGCGGCATGCGCCAGCGCGTGGCGATCGCGATCGCCCTGCTGCACCGCCCGGACCTGATCGTCGCCGACGAGCCGACCACCGCGCTCGATGTCACCGTGCAGGGGCAGATCCTCTACGAGATGCAGCGCCTGGTGCGCGAAACCGGCGCGGCGTTGATCTGGATCACGCACGATCTTTCGGTGGTGGCCGGCCTCGCCGATCGCGTGGCGGTGATGTACGCGGGCCGCATCGTCGAGGAGGGCAGCGCGGATGAGGTGCTGTACGCACCTCGGCATCCTTACACGCGCGGCCTGCTCGATTCGGTGCCGGCCAACAATGAAGGCCGGGCGCGTTTGCGCCAGATTCCCGGCATGACGCCGTCGCTCGCGCACCTGCCCGTCGGATGCTCGTTTCGCGAGCGCTGCAGCCGTGCCGACGCGGAATGCCTTTTGGCCCCGGACTTTAAAAACCGCACTCGTTGCCACCATCCGCTGTGCTAGAGCTGATCAACGTCTCGAAGCGCTTCGGCAAACGGCTCGATGCCGTGGAGAGGGTGGCACGCGCCCTGGGCGTGAAGATTGCCGAACCAATCGTCCACGCAGTGGACGGTGTGAGCTTCAAGGTGGGGCGGGGCGAAGTCGTCGGCCTGGTCGGTGAATCTGGCTGCGGCAAATCCACGCTCGGCCGCATTGCCTGCGGACTGGTGGTGCCGTCGTCCGGCAGCGTCCTCTATCAGGGCAAGCCGCCAGCGGCGATGCCGCGCCCGCAGATGATTTTCCAGGACCCGTTCGCCTCGCTCAATCCGCGCATGCGGGTGGAGGAGATCGTGGGTGAAGCGCCGCTGGTTCATGGGCTGGTTTCCAAAATGGAAATCAGGAATTACGTGGATGAAATGCTGCGGCAGGTCGGTCTCGATCCGTCCTATCGCAAGCGCTACCCGCACCAGTTCTCCGGCGGGCAGCGGGCGCGCATCGGCATCGCGCGCGCGCTGGCGGTGAAGCCCGAATTTCTGGTCTGCGACGAGGCGGTGGCCGCGCTGGATGTGTCCATCCAGGCGCAAGTGCTGAATCTCTTTCTCGACCTGCGCGAGCGCCTCGGCCTGACCTATCTCTTCATCAGCCACGACCTGGGCGTGGTGCGGCACCTCGCGCAGCGCGTGGTGGTGATGTATCTTGGGCGGGTGGTCGAAATCGCGACCACCGCCGATCTCTATGCCGCTCCGAACCATCCTTATACGCAGGCGCTGCTTGCCGGGGTGCCGCGCCTCGACCGCCAGCGTCGTACTTACGCGCCGATCAAGGGGGAAATCCCGTCTCCGCTCGCGCCGCCATCCGGCTGCCATTTCCATCCCCGCTGCCCGCGCGCCATGGAGCGCTGCAAGCGCGAAGTGCCGGCGCTGCGGGAAATCGCGCCCGGGCGCCTCTCAGCCTGCCACCTGAACGATGGATAGTCTCGCCGAGTACTACGCCAAGCGCGCTGCGGAGTACGAGCGCATCTACGCGAAGCCCGAGCGGCAGGCGGATCTGGCCACGCTGCGGGGGCGCATCGGCAAGATCTTCAAGGGTAAGCATGTGCTGGAGCTTGCCTGCGGCACCGGCTACTGGACGGACGTGATCGCCGGTACCGCCGCGCAGGTCACCGCGCTTGACCTGAACGAGGAGGTCCTGGCAATCGCACGCACGAAACCGAATGCATCAAGGGTGTCATTTGTCCGCGGCAGCGCCTACGAGATCCCGGATCTCGGCCGCCGGCACGACGCGTTGTTTGCGGGCCACTGGTGGTCGCACGTACCGGTCGAACGGCTCGATGCATTCCTGGCCCACGCGGTGGATTCGGTCGCGCCCGGCGCCATGCTTGCGTTCCACGACAACCGCTTCGTGGAAGGGTCGAGCACGGCGGTGTCGCGGCGTGACGCGCAAGGCAATGCCTACCAGACGCGCAAGCTCGACGACGGCAGTACGCATGAAGTGCTGAAAAATTTCCCGGAGGAGAGCGAATTGATCCAGCGCGCCTCGCGGCATGGCTGGGGCGCGCATGTCGACCTGCTGCCGCATTTCTGGCTGCTCACGTGGTGGGCGCCAAAGTGAATCGCCCGATCGAAGTTCGCGGCCCCGCCATTGCCGCGATTCCACTGGTGCTCGACTCGCCGCATTCGGGCCACGCGTTCCCCGACGACTTCAACGCCGCGGTCAGCGAAGCCGAGTTGCGCGAAGGGGAGGACTGCTACGTTGACGAACTCTACGACGGCGGGCCGGAGATGGGCGTGCCGCTCCTGGCGGCTCTTTGGCCGCGCACCTACCTGGACCCGAACCGCCACGCTGGCGACATCGACCTGGATCTGATCGAGGGCCGCTGGCCGGGCGAATACCGTCCGAGCGGGAAGGCGCAGGTCGGCAAGGCGCTCCTCTGGCGCACGCTCGAGGACGGCCGGCCGATTTATGCAAAGAAATTGAGCATTGAAGAGGTTCTTCGGCGAATCCGGGAATTTCACGCTCCCTATCACCAGGTCATTCAGCATCTTTTGAATGAAACCCATGCGCGTTTCGGCCGCGTCTACCACATCAATTGCCATTCGATGCGATCGGTCGCCGGCAAACAGAGCGGTGATGGCGAGGGCAACGTGCGCGCGGATTTCGTCCTCGGCGATCGCGACGGCACGAGCTGCGCGCCGGCGTTCACGGAATTCGTGCGCGCAACGCTGGCGGGCATGGGTTACCAGGTCAAGGTCAATGATCCTTACAAGGGCGTGGAGCTGGTGCGCGCCTATGCCGACCCGAAGGCGGGCCGCCACAGCCTGCAAATCGAAATCAGCAAGCGCTTGTACATGGACGAGGGGACATTGCGGAAGACGGCGGGTTTTGCGCCGTTGCAGAATAATCTTTCCACCCTGTTGGCGGAAATAAAGGGCTTCCTGTGAATCATCCGATCCAACTCGCGCCGCCGGATATTGGACCGTGTAAAAGCGGCAATACCGGCGTGGATTTCGTCCACGTGCTCGATTCCGGCAAGCCCGGACCGAAGGTGATGGTGCAGGCGCTGACCCACGGCAACGAATTCTGCGGTGCGATTGCGTTGAAGCGGCTTTTCGACGAAAAAATCATGCCGGAAAAAGGAAAACTCACGCTCGCATTCGCGAACGTCGCGGCTTATGCGCGTTTCGATTTCGACGATCCGGACCGCTCGCGCTACATCGACGAGGACTACAACCGCGTCTGGGCCGATGAGACGCTGCTGGGGCCGCGCGACTCGGCCGAACTGCGGCGCGCGCGCCAGCTGCGGCCGTTCGTGGATGCGGCCGACTACCTGCTCGACCTGCATTCCATGCACGAACCCTGCCGGCCGATCATGGTCTGCGCGAAGAGTGAGAAGAGCGCGACGTTCTCGCGCCGCATCGGCGTGCCCGGCGACCTGCTGATCGATACCGGCCATCCGGCAGGCCTGCGCATGATCGAACGCGGCGGCTTCGGCGATCCGGCGAGTCCGAAGACCGCGGTGCTGATCGAATGCGGACAGCACTGGGAGAAGGGCGCCGCCGACGTCGCGGTGGACACGCTGTTCCGCTTCCTGCTCGCTACCGACGTGGTAAATGCATCAATTTGTAAATTCCATACCCGGCTGGCGCCGCCTGCGGTACAAAAGCTCATCCGCGTGACCGAGGCGGTGGTGGCGAAAAGCATGGATTTCAGATTTCCATATTTGTTCAAGGGCCTGGAAGTAATCAGGAAGGCCGGGACAGTGGTCGCCACCGACGGCGACACAACCTGGCGAACGCCCTACGACGACTGCGTGATGGTGATGCCGTCGCTCGCGCACGTGAAGCCGGGCACCACTGTGCTGCGGTTGGGCAGATATGACTGATCGCAGATTCCTTTTGCTGGCCCTGGTGTTGTTTGCGGGCGCCGCGCAGGCCCAGATTTACCGCTGGACGGACCAGAACGGCAATGTGCACTATTCGAACCAGCAGCCGCCGAAGAACGTCACGGCCACGGTGGTCGACCCGGACGCGAAGGCGGTAGCGCCGGCTCCACAGAGCATCGAGTGCTACACCGTCCGCTGCCAGGGCGAGCGGATGGAGGAGCGCCAGCGCCGGCGCGACGCCGACGAGGCGAAGGTGGCCGCGGAGCGCCAGGCGATTGCTGCGAAGGCGGTACGGGGTCTGGATTTCCGGAATTATCTGCGCATTCAGCGCGGCATGAGCGAGGGCGAACTGCTCGGCATCGCGGGGGAACCGGACCTCAAATCCGATCAGGGATTCGCATACGCGATTCCGTCCAACATCGGCCGCGGCGCGCAAAGCGGGCTCCGCATGGTGACCTACACTTATCTGCCGACGTCCGGCGATCCCTTCACCTCGACCATCACCCTGGTCGGTGGCCGGGTGTCCGAACTCGAGCGCATCCGCAAGTTCTAGCGTTCGCCGGGAGAAAGGCGCGCGCGATCTCCCGCGTGCCGCGTGCGCGATCTGCTACTCTGCGCGCCCTATGAGTCAGGAAACCAGGGAAAAGCCGAAACGCGCCCTAGCCGCGGCGGTGCAGCTCGCGGACGTGAGCGACGTCGAGTTCGAAGCCTCGCTGACCGAGCTGCGCCAGCTCGCCAAGACGCTGGGTTTCGATGTCGTCGGCACCTTCACGCAGAAGCGCGCCCGCTTCGACCAGACGGCGTATTTCGGCACCGGCAAGCGGGAAGAGTTGCGCAGCCTCGCGGAGGATGCCGACGTCATCCTTGTCGATCATGAGATCTCCCCGTCGCAGGCTCGCAACCTCGAGAAAGAGGTCGGCCGCGAGGTGATGGACCGCACCATGGTGATCCTTGAAATATTCCACCGCCACGCAAGTTCCCGCGCCGCGCGCGCGCAGGTGGAGATCGCGCGCCTCGGCTACATGGCGCCGCGCATGCGCGAAGCGGCGAAGCTCGCGGGGCCGCAGGGCCGGGGCCGCAGCGGCGTGGGCGGCAGGGGCGCCAGCGAATCGCGCGCGGAGCTCGACCGGCGCAAGATCCGCGACCGCATCTCGGAACTCGAAAAGGAACTCGCGGCGCTGGGCGCCGAGCGCAAGACGCAGCGCGCGCGCCGTCAGGAGCGTCCGGGACTCGCGCGCGTGGCGCTGGTCGGCTATACGAATGCGGGCAAATCCACCCTGATGCGTGCATTGACGGGGAACGAGGCCCTGGTCGCCGACAAGCTGTTCGCGACGCTCGACACCACGGTTCGCGCGCTCCATCCGGAGAGCGTGCCGCGCGTGCTGGTCAGCGACACGGTCGGCTTCATCAAGAACCTGCCGCATGGGCTGGTCGCGTCGTTCAAGTCCACGCTGGATGAAGCGCTCGAAGCCTCGCTGCTCCTGCACGTCGTGGATGCGAGCGATCCCGGCTTCGAGCGGCAACTCGCAGTGACCGAGGAAGTGCTGGATGAAATTGGCGCGAAGGGCGTGCCGCGCCTGCTGGTGCTGAATAAGATCGACCGCGGAGGCGACGAAACGGCGCTGCGCGCGGCCTACCCGAAGGGCATCGTCATGAGCGCGCGCCGCGAGGGAGATGTCGGCAAGCTGCGCGACGCGATCGTCGCGTTCTTCCAGAAAGACCTCATCGAGGCCGAGCTGTTCCTTCCCTGGGCGGCGCAGAAGCTGCGCGGCGAGATTTTCGCCAGCTGCCAGGTGCTGGAGGAGCGCGCTGGAAGCGACGGGGCTTTTCTCCGCGTGCGCGGCGAGCCCGAGGCCGTGAAACGCCTGCGCAAGCAGCTCAGCGGCCCGCCGGCTTAGTCGCAGCCTACTTGCGCAGCTTGCCCCAGAGCTCGTCCAGCCGCGAGTAGCGGCCGCAGCCGTTGGAGTAGAACTTGTAGCGCACCGGGTTCTTCTTGTAGTAATCCTGGTGGTATTCCTCGGCCGGCCAGAACTGCGAGGCCTTGACGATCGGCGTGACGATCGGCTGCTTGAAGGCCTTCAGCTTCTCGTACTTCGCCTTCGAGGCCTCGGCCGCCTTGCGCTGCGCTTCGTCATGCCAATAGATTCCCGGGCGGTATTGCGTGCCGGCGTCGCAGAATTGCCGGTCGATGGTGGTCGGGTCGTGGTTCAGCCAGAACACGTCGAGCAGCTGCTCGTAGCTCACCTTGGAAGGGTCGAACTTCACCTCCACCGCCTCGGCATGGCCGGTGGTGCCGGAGGAGACCATCTCGTAGCTCGGGTTCTGGGTGCGGCCGTCGGTATAACCCGAGACCACCGCGGTCACGCCGGGCACCTTCTCGAAGGCCTCCTCGCCGCACCAGAAGCAGCCCATGGCAAAGCTGGCGGTGGAAAGGGCCTGGGCCTGCGCGAGGGACGCAGCCGCAATGCCAAGGACGACGAGCAAGATCCGGATCATGGGTGATGCCTCCAGTACCCGTAGGTCGCGCCCGCCCGTCTTTTCCTTACTCGACCTTGGCTTTGGCGCGCAGGTCGCGCAGGTAGGCTTCGACGCGCTGCGCGACCAGGCTCTGCTGGATCTGCGGCCGGACCTGGTCCAGCCTGGGGAAGCTTACCGCGCGCACGTCCTCGAGCAGGATCACGTGGTAGCCATAGCGGCTGCGGACCGGCGTCTCGGTCATCTTGCCTTTGTCGAGCTTCACCATCGCATCGGCGAACGCCTTGTCGAAATTGGAGGGCACGTTCCAGTCGAGGTCGCCGCCCTTGGGCTTCGAGCCTTCGTCCAGCGAGCGCTTCTGCGCGATCTCCTCGAACTTGCCGCCTTTCTTCAGGTCGGCGATCACGCTTTTCGCCTCGTCCTCGGTGGCTACCAGAACGTGGCGCGCGCGGTATTCCTTGTCGCCGGTCTGGCTCTTGGCGCGCTCGTATTCCTTCTGGATCTCGGCATCGGACACCGCGCTGGTGCGCATGTGTTCCGCAACCATCGCGTTGGCGACGACTTCCTGGCGCGTGAGGTCGATCTGGGCCTGCACCTCGGCTTTCTTGGCGACGCCGGTGCGGTTCGCTTCCTGCACCAGCAGTTCGTTGTTGATCAGCGCGTCGCGCACCTGCGCGCGCAGCGTTTCACTGTCGGCTGCGCCGCGCGACATCTGCTGGCGCACCACCATCTCCAGGCGCTGGCGCGGAATCGCCACGCCGTTTACCGTAGCCAGGGGGCCGGTAGTGGGCGCAGGCTTGGCGGGTGCGGCCGCAGGTTTGGCCGGTTCCTTGGTGGGCAACTGTTGGGCGAAGGCGAGCATCGGCAGGCACAGCGCGAGGAACAGAATTGGACTTTTCATGCGTTTCCTTTCGGGATCAGCCGCCATTATCCGTCAGATTCATCAGGAGCGCGGGCATGGATGGCCAGCGCATGGATCGGGTGCCGCATCAGTTCGCCGAGCGCCTGGTAGACCATGCGGTGGCGCGCGACGACGGGCTTGCCCGCGAATGCGGCTGACACGATCGTCAGCCGCCAGTGGGTGTTGCCGCCCGGCGCCGCGCCGGCGTGGCCGGCATGCTGTGCGCTCTCGTCCAGCAGCTCCAGCCGCGTGGGCGCGAGGGATTCGAGGCGCCGGCGCATTTCACCCGGCACGTCGTCGGCCACCCTCACGGCTTTTCTTCTTCGACATGGCGCGACAGGAATACCGCCTGGCCCACCACGAACAGCAGCATCAGGCCGGTGCCGCCGAACAGCTTGAAATTGACCCATTGGTCGGTGCTGAAATTGAACGCCACCGCCAGGTTGGCGGCGCCCATGAAGACGAAGAACCCGACCCAACTCCAGTTGAGCCGCGCCCATACCGGGTCCGGCAGCAGCACCTTCGCGGCGAGCATCGAGCGGATCAGGTTCTTGCGCAGCAGCAGCGCGGAACCGGCTAGCACCGCGGCGAACAGCCAGTACAGCACGGTCGGCTTCCATTTGATGAAAGTTTCGTCGCGCAGCACCAGCGTCGCGCCGCCGAATACCACGATGATCGCCAGGCTGATCCACAGCATCGGCTCGATCTTCCTTCGCAGCAGCGCGAGTATGCAAATTTGCAGGAGGGTGGCACCGATAGCCACCGCGGTGGCGACGTAGATGTCGGAGAATTTGAAGGCCACGAAAAACAACAGCACCGGGAACAGGTCGAAGAGGAATTTCATCGGCGGTATTATTGCGCAAAGAGGCGGGGTATCATGCCGAATTCCGGGGGATTTGAGCATGCGCAGCAGGCCATGGATTGCCGCTTTGCTCGTGCTGGCGCTAGTCGCGGCGCCCGCGGCGCGCGCGCAGCAGGCGCCATCGGCCGAGCCGTCGCTGCCGGAGCGCGTGCTCGACGGCGTCAGCGGCGCGGTGCGTGGATTCTTCAAATCCATCTTCGGCGAACGCCCTCCTGTCGAAGGGGAGATCCCGCAGGCTCCGCCCGCGGCGTCGCCTGCCTCGCCGCCCGCGCCTTCACCCGCGTCGCCGGCTGCTGTCACGCCCAGTGCGCTTGCGACGCAGAGCCTGCAGGCCGCGATCGCCAAGGGCGAGTACCCGGCGGCGGTCAGGATGATCGAACAGGGCGTGGACGTCGAGGCGAAGGATTCCGGCGCCGGCGCATCGGCGCTGCACTACGCGGTGATGAAGGGGGAAATGCCGTTGGTCAGCCTGCTGCTGCAGCACGGCGCCGACGTCAACAGCCGGACCAGGAGCGGCACCACGCCGTTGCACACCGCGGTGCTCTACCGACGCACCGAGATCGCCGAGTACCTGATCGACAAGGGTGCGGACGTGAATGCCAGGAGCCTGAGCGGCGCCACGCCGCTGGGTCTCGCGTTGGCGGCGAATTTCCACACCATCGAGGACATGCTCAGAAGGCGCGGCGGGCAGTAGTTATTCTTTCGAGCGGTCCCAGAGGTTGGGTACCGCTGTGTTGTGATACCCGGAAACGAAATCCTTCGGCTTGCCAGTTTCCGGATCGAAAGTGTGGCGGCGCACCGCTCCTATGTTGGCGCCGTAGACATGGATGCTGACCGCGGTCTCGGTGCCAGCGTTGGAGACCACGTGGATGTCGCCGACGCTGGGCGAGACACGGTCAACGTCTCCGGGTTTTGACGCGTGCGAATTCATCTTTTTTATTGAAGAAGAAAATTCTTCACACAATTCCGCCCCGCGCATGACGCCCACCAGGCCCCAGACCGTGTGGTCGTGGATCGGGGTGCGGTGGCCGGGCATCCAGACGAAGCTCGCCACCGAGAAGCGCTCCAGCGGATCGCAGTAGAGCAGGTACTGGCGGTAGGATTCCCGCGACGGCGCGGCATATTCGTCCGGCAGCCAGTCGTCCTGCGCTATGAGCGCCTTGAGGAGCTTTTCGCCTGCGTCCAGCATGGCCGGTTCGTCGGCACCGTGGCGCTCGACCAGCCGGGTCATGTCCTGGACGAAACCGCGCAGGCGGGAAATGTCTGCCATGGCCGAAGCTTACTGCAGCTTCACGTACTCGTGGTCGACTGGCAGGTTGTTGATGCCGCGGTCGGGCGGCGCCACCCATCCGGCGATCTTGCCGGGCTCCACCACGCGCTGCATCAGAGACTGCACGAAAGCGCGGTCGGCAGGGGACGGAATCCAGTGGTCCAGATTCTTGTCGTAAGAATTCTGATCGACAACAACACCTTCCGGATTCACCGGCTGTCCCGCCCAGGCGCCGATTGAGCGGCGGAAGCGCATCGAGGGCAGCTTGAGTGCGAGTGCCGGGTAGCCGGCGCGCTCGATATTGCGGTTCCAGCGTTTCAGGCCGATCTCGCAGTCTTTGAGGTAGGACTCGCGCATGACTTCGTTCAGCGCGTTCAGCATCGGCACGTTTTCGGTGCCCTGCGGAGCCGTCAGTGCAAAGGTCTTTTCCCGCAGTACATGGTCGTCGTAGGTCGTTTCGTCGGGCCTGCCTTTCAGCCCGTTGGCGAAGTTGGCCGCCGAATTGGAGGAGATTTCCGAGCCGAACAGGTCGAGCGAGGAGGAGCACCAGAAGTTGAGGTATTTCTGCAGCAGCCCCAGGTCCACCGCGCCGTGGGCGCGGATGCGCGCGGGATCGTCGGTGCCGAGTTCTTTCATCACTTCCAGAGTGCGCTTGATGACCCGGCCGATGCCGGTTTCGCCCACGAACATGTGGTGCGCTTCTTCGGTCAGCATGAAGCGGCAGGTGCGCGAGAGCGGATCGAAGCCGGATTCGGCGAGGCTCTTCAGCTGGTACTTGCCGTCGCGGTCCGTGAAGTAGGTGAAGCAGTAGAGCGACAGCCAGTCGCTGATCGGCTCGTTGAAGGTGCTGAGGATGCGCGGCTTGTCGAGGTCGCCCGAATGGCGCTGCAGCAGCTCCTCCGCCTCCTCGCGGCCGTCGCGGCCGAAGTAGGCGTGCAGCAGGTAGACCATCGCCCACAAGTGGCGGCCTTCCTCGACGTTGATCTGGAACAGGTTGCGCAGGTCGTAGAGGGAAGGGCAGGTGTGGCCGAGCAGGCGCTGTTGCTCGACCGAGGCCGGTTCGGTGTCGCCCTGGGTGACGATCAGGCGGCGCAGCGTCGAGCGGTATTCGCCCGGCACCTGCTGCCAGACGGGCTGGCCCATGGCATCGCCGAAGCCGATTTTGCGTTCCGAGACGGGGTCGGCGAGGAAAATGCCCCAGCGGTAGTCCGGCATCTTGACGGCGCCGTACTGCGCCCAGCCGTCCGAATCCACCGACACGGCGGTGCGCAGGTAGACGTCGGCGCCCTGGAAGTCGGTCGGCCCCATGCCCTTCCACCAGTCGATGAATTTCGGCTGCCAGTGCTCGAGCGCGCGCTGCAGCGTGCGGTCGTTCACCAGGTTGACGTTGTTGGGAATCTTTTCGCTGTAGTTGATGCCGCTCATGATTACACCCGTTCCCAGTTGAATTTCGCTTTCGAACCCGTGCCGTAAACCTTCAGAGCCCCCTGTTCGCCGACCGCATTGGGGCGGATGAAGATCCAGTTCTGCCACGCCGACAGGCGGCCGAAGACGCGCGTCAGCATGTTCTCGCGGCCGCTGAAGCGCAGCGAGGCTTCCATGCCAGTAAGCGCGTCGGGCGACAGGGTGACGCGCTCCTCGATGGCAATGCGCACCTCGTCCTCCCAATCGATGTCATCGGGGGCGGCGGTAATCAGGCCGAGCTGCTTGGCGGTTTTTGTGTCGAAAGACTTGTTGGCCTGAAGTTCAGGAACTACCCCGCAGTAGTGCGCCGATATTCTCGATTCGCCATTCACCATCGGGTAGGCGCCGAAGTTGAGCGGCGAGAGGGCGATCGATGGGCCATTCGCTTCAGCGTCCAGCATGTAGCTGCGGTCAGCGGCGTAGAGCAGTTCGGCCAGGGTGCCGGCGAAGCAGGAGCCCGGCTCGACCACCGCGAAGATCGAGCGCGAGGACACGTCCAGGCGCGCGAAGGTGCGGCGCAGGTAGCCGATGGATTCGCGTACGAACCAATCCTTTGAGTTTTTTTCAAGCACGGCATCCAGGGAAAGAACGTCTTCGATGCTTCCCCTGGTCTTGAAGATCCACAGACCTGCGTCGAGGTGGTTGTGGCGCAGGTTGAGGATCGCCTCGTCCAGTTCCCGCGCGAGTTGCAGCGGGTACCAGGCGGCCGATTTCTTGATATGCAGATCTTCCTTGGTGGGCCCTTGCACCGTGATTTCCGCGGTTCTTTCTTCCTTGTTGATTTTCAAGGCAATCAATTTCTGAACCAAAGGCGTCAAAGCAACCCCATCTCCCCCAGGGCGGTCCGAATCCTTCGCCAGTTCAAGCGCGCGGTTCTTCACGAATTCGGCGAACTGCTGCGGCTTGGCGGCGTGGTCCACCAGCTTCCATTCCATGGCGCGGTCGGCGCGCACGCCTTCGGCGGTGGTGCAAAAGACGTCGGCGAGGTCTCGCCTGACTTTTCTTTTATCGACAATCCTGGTCAAGCCGCCCGTTCCCGGCAAAACCCCCAGCAGCGGCACCTCGGGCAGGCTGACGGTGCTGGAGCGGTCGTCGATCATGGCGATCTCGTCGCAGGCGAGCGCGAGTTCGTAGCCGCCGCCGGCAGTGGTGCCATTCAGCGCCGCGAGAAACTTGAGGCCCGAATGCCGGCTGGAATCCTCCAGGCCGTTGCGCGTTTCGTTGGTGAACTTGCAGAAGTTCACTTTCCAGGCGTGCGTGGAGAGGCCCAGCATGTAGATGTTGGCGCCGGAACAGAACATGCGTGTCTTGCCGCTGGTGATCACCACCGACTTCACCTCCGGATGCTCGAAGCGGATGCGGTTGATCGCGTCGTGCAGTTCGATGTCGACGCCCAGGTCGTAGGAGTTGAGCTTGAGCTTGTAGCCGGGCGCGATGCCCTTGTCCTCGTCGATGTCGAGCGACAGCGTGGCGAGCGGGCCGTCGAAGGACAGCTTCCAGTGGTTGTACCGGTCCGGCTGGGTGGCAAAGCTGATCATGTTTTCACCTTGACCTTCAATTCGTCCAACGAGGATTTCAGGGACTTGCCCGAGGTTTCGATCGTCGCGTCCGCCCGCGAGTAGAGGCGATCGCGGTCGGCCAGCAATTTTCGGATCTCGTCCAGCGCAGCCGACCTTCCCTTGAATGGACGCAGGTCGCCTTGCGCCATCACGCGGTTCATATGTTCCTCCGGCTTCGCCTTGAGCCAGACGGTGCGGCAATTGTCGAGCAGCAGCCGGTAGGTGTCGGGATCGGTGACCAGGCTGCCGCCGACGGCGATGATGGCGCTGTCATTCGCGCGCAGCACGCGCTCCAGCGCGCGGCGCTCGAAACGCCGGTAGGCCTCCTGGCCGTACATCGCGAACACTTCGCCCAGCTTGGCGCCGGCCTCGCGCTCCACCTCGAGGTCGAGTTCGATGAACGGCACGCCGAGGGAGGCGGCGAGTTTCGCGCCGAGGCTGGATTTGCCGGCGCCGCGCAGGCCGAGAAGGGCAATGCGGCGCAACGCGACAGGCTCCTCCGCGCTTTCGCGCACCAGGCTCTCGACGGTCACGCCCATGGCGCGCGCCACCTTGCGAAGCAACAACACCGAGATGTTGCCCTGGCCCGCTTCGAGCTGCGCCAGGTAGCGCTCCGACACGCCCGAGGCCGCGGCGAGCGCCTTGCGCGTCATGCCCTTGCCGCTGCGCCAGGCGCGCACCCGGTCGCCCAGCCTGGAGAGATAGGCGGCTTCCTGCTGTGCGGGAGAGGGCGGGGCGTTCATGAATTATCTTGCTTGACGGAAATTCTATGCTGCATTATATTGGATGTCAATGAAGATCAACCTCCTCGTCGGCACCATGACCGGCACGGCGCAACTCGTCGCCCAGGAACTCGAACTGGTCTGGGACGACGGCGAGTTGCAGGTCGAGACCCTGCTGATGGACAAGCTGGATGGCAGCGTGTTTCGACGCGAAGGCGTGTTCCTGGTCGTCACCTCCACCTACGGTCAGGGCGATGTGCCGGACAACGCCAAGGGCTTGTACGAAGACCTGAAGGCGAAGCGTCCCGACCTGTCGCGCGTGCGCTACGGCGTGTTCGGCTTGGGCGATCGCACCTACGCGGAGACATTCAATTTCGGCGGCAAGCGCTTCGACGACCTGCTGCAGGAGCTGGGCGCGCAGCGTATCGGCGAGCGCGTGCAGCACGACGCCTCCTCGGGCGTGCTGCCGGAGGAGATGGCCGTGGAGTGGGGCGAGAGATGGCTGGCGCTGGCGAAGGATGCTCTTGCTGTAAGTACCTGAGTACAATTCATTCCGTGGAAATTCCGCGTAGCTACAACGCCGCCGACGACCTGATCGGCGGCAATCTAATGGCCGGGCGCGCCGGCAAGGTCGCCTACATCGACGACGCGGGCGAGTGCACCTTCGGCGAACTGGCCGAACGGGTGAACCGCTTCGGCAACCACCTGCTGTCGCTCGGCCTGAGGATGGAAGACCGCATCCTCATCGCGATGCACGATTCCATCGACTGGCCGGTGGCCTTCCTCGGCGCCATCAAGGCCGGCATAGTGCCGATCGCCGTCAACACGCTGCTGACGCCGAAGGACTACGAATACATGCTGTCCGACAGCCGCGCCAAGGCCTTGCTGGTGTCGGCGCCGCTGAAGCCGCAGTTCGAGCCGTTCCTGTCGAAACTGCCGTTCCTGAAGCATGTCCTTGTTCCGCCTTTCAATCTGTCGAAAAGCAGTCCTGACCTGAAGGCCGCACCAACGACTTGCGATGATCCTTGCTTCTGGCTCTACTCTTCGGGATCGACCGGCATGCCGAAAGGCACGGTGCACGTGCATTCGAGCATGCGCATCACCGCCGAACTGTACGCGCAGGGCGTACTTGGCCTTCGGGATTCCGATGTCTGCTTCTCGGCGGCGAAATTCTTCTTCGCCTATGGCCTCGGCAACTCCCTTTCGTTTCCGCTGATGGCTGGCGCAACGACAATACTGATGGCCGAGCGGCCGACGCCGGATGCGGTGTTCAAGCGATTGACCGAGAAAAAGCCGACGCTTTTCTATGGCGTGCCGACGCTGTATGCCGGCATGCTCGCTTCTCCGGCGTTTCCCCGGACAGAATCCTTGAGCCTGCGAAGCTGCATTTCCGCCGGCGAGGCCCTGCCGCCCCAGATCTCGAAAACCTTCAAGGAAAAAACTGGCGTCGAGATCCTCGACGGCATCGGCTCGACTGAGATGCTGCACATCTTTCTTTCCAACCGGCCGAACGACTTCCGCCACGGCACCACCGGCAAGGCGGTGCCGGGCTATGAACTGAAGCTGGTGGACGAGGCAGGCAACGAAGTGAAGCAGGGCGAGTTGGGAGAGCTTCTGATCAAGGGCCCCACCGCCGCCAACCTCTATTGGAACAACCGCGCCAAGAGCCGCAGCACCTTCGTCGGCGAATGGGCGCGCAGCGGCGACAAGTACAGCCAGGACGCCGACGGCTTCTACGCCTACGGCGGCCGCACCGACGACATGCTGAAAGTCTCCGGCATCTGGGTCTCGCCCGCCGAGGTCGAGGCGGCGCTCGTCTCGCACGAGTGCGTTCTCGAGGCGGCGGTGGTCGGCCACGAAGACGAACAGCAACTCATCAAGCCAAAGGCCTACGTGGTCCTCAAGCCCGGCAAGCAGGCGAGCGTCGAGGATCTGCAGGCCTACGTGAAGTCCAAGCTGGCACCGTACAAGTATCCGAGATGGATCGAGTTCGCAGCAGAGTTGCCGAAAACGGCTACTGGAAAAATCCAGCGCTTCAAACTGCGCGCCTGAAGCTCTCGATCGTCGTCCCGGCGTTCAACGAGGAGCGGCTGCCTCAGGGGACGCTGGCCAGCGGCAGCACGATGCGGAAAAGGCTGCCTTGTCCCTCCGCGCTTTCGAGTTCGATGCGACCGCCGTTGGCCTCGGCTGCCCATCGCGCGATTGCCAGGCCGAGCCCGAAGCCGCCCGCGTCCCTGGATCTTCCACTGTCGACGCGATAGAAGCGATCGAAGACGTAGCTTTGATGCCGCTCAGGAATCCCGGGCCCCGAATCCTGCACTTCGATGACGGCTTCCGCGGGAAGGATTTTCCGCACCGTGACGCACACGTCGCCGGCGATCGGCGTGAACTTGATGGCGTTGTGAATCAGGTTCACCAGTCCCTGGCTGAGAATCGTCGGGTCGCAAGTCGCATCGACCGGGGCGTCTGCCACCAAGCGCAGGTGCTGACCTTTCTCCTCGCTCAGCACGGCGAGTTGGCTTGCGACGCCGGCCGCGAGCGCCGCGAGATCCACGGATTCCCGCGCCGGCTTGATGGCGCCGGAGTCCGCGCGCGTCAGTGCAAGCAGGGTCTCCACCAATCGGGTAAGTCTCTCCACTTCCTCCAGCATGCTGCCGATAACTTCGCGGTAGTCCGCCGGGTCGAGCGACGACTGCATCGCGACTTCGCCGACCGACCGCATCGCGGTCAGCGGCGTGCGCAGCTCGTGCGATGCATCGGCGGTGAAACGGCGCAGTTGCTCGAATGAGCGCTGCACGCGCGCCAGCGCCTGGTTGATCACGGCGGAGAGCTGGCCGAATTCGTCCGCCGGATTCCCGGGCGGCAGCCGTTCGTTCAGTGACTCGGCGGTGATCTGCCGCGCCCTCGCCGTCATAGCGCTGATCGGCGCCAGCATCCGGCCGGCAAGCACGTAACCGCCGGCGATGGCGAGTGCCAGCGCGCAAGGGACGCCGATTGCCAGCATGGCCGCCAGCACGACCAGACTGCGCGTGACCGGCTCTTCGTTGACTGCAACGGCGATGCGAAAGCCTGAACCCGCGGCTTCCGCGACGCGGAAGGTGCTGCCTGCGGCCGTCGTCCAGGAACGCGGCGGCGCCGGCGTAGCGCCAAGCGCATGTCCCAGTCCTTCGCGCGCCCATCCCGAGGTCCTGAGCAGAACGCGCGTTTCCTGCAGCACCTCGAAATAGTCGATGCCGATCTCGGACTCGAGTTCGTTCAGCTCCGCGGGTTCCGCCCGGTAGACTTTTTCGATGGCGGCGAGATCGCGCCCGAGCGAGCGATCCAGGTCGCGATAAAGGCCCACGCTTACCAGGCAGAACACGCCAACGGAGAACGCGAGGATGATGAGCGCCAAGACCCCGGCGTGCCAGAGCGTCAGGCGCACCCGGATGTTCAGGCGATTCATCGTGGAGGTCGCCGTCATCCGAGAACATAGCCCATGCCGCGCACGGTGCGCAGCAGTTTGTGCGCGAACGGGTCGTCGAGCTTGCGCCGCAAGCGCGCGATCGTGACGTCGATGACGTTGTTGATTGGCGTTGCGCGCTCCGTTGTTCTCCATACCTCGCGTGCCAGCGTTTCGCGCGATACGACGCGCCCGCTGTGCCGCAGGAAATATTCGATGACTTCGAATTCTTTTGCCGTCAGGTTCAACGTGGCGACGCCTCTGGTCACCCGGTGGGTGCTCAGGTCCATCTCCAGGTCCTCGCAACTGAGCATGGGGACTTGCACGCTCTTGCCCCGGCGTACCAGCGCCCGAGTCCGTGCAAGCAGTTCGGAGAGCGCGCAGGGTTTGATCAGGTAATCGTCAGCGCCGCAGTCGAGAGCCTCGACACGGTCCTCAACCGTTTCCCTGGCGGTCAACGCCAGCACCGGTGTCCGAACGCCGTGGCCGCGCAGTGTCCTGAGAAAGTCGATGCCGCTGCATCCCGGCAGCATCAGGTCCAGGATGATCAGATCGAAGGTCTCCTGGCTCGCGAGAAAATAACCTTCTTCTCCGGTGGCAGCGGACTTTGCCCGGTAGTTCGCAGCATTCAGCCCGGCGCGCAGCGCTGTCGCGAACTTCTTCTCGTCTTCGATGATGAGGATGCGTAGCTGTTGTTCCACCGCAGGAACCCTCTTCCGGCGCCAGTATAGGGCACCGCGTCAAACGCCGGTCGTGAAAACAGCGTGCGACCTGGATGGTTACTTTTATGTCAGGCACGCGTCAGCAACATTTCAGCGTCCAGATTTTTGTGCCGCGTAAGCTTTTCCCACTTGACTATGAGATCCGCAAACTCACTGGCGGACCTGTTCGCGGCAGCCTTGATCCTGTTCACGTCCGGTGCCGCTTGCGCAGGCGGCCCGCTCGGCATCGACCACAAAGTGCCGCTGGACGAGAGCGGCATCTGGAGCCGCGGCGCGCAGAATGCCGTGCTCGGATTGACTGTGACTTCGGTGGTCGTCGCCGCTTTTTGGGAAGGCGGCGATACGCGCCTCGGCAAGGCATCGTGGCAGTCGGTGGATTCGCTGCTGGTTACCGCCGTCGCCACGACCGCCGGCAAGGCCGTATTCACGCGTTCGCGGCCGTCGCAATCCGACGACCCGAACAAATGGTTCCAGGGCAAGGGGCACTACAGCTTCCCCAGCGGCGAGGTCGGCGCGATGAGCGCCGCCGTGACGCCCTACATCCTGGAATACCAGCGCGACAATCCATGGATCTGGGCGCTGGAAATACTGCCGGCCTATGATGCCGTCGCGCGGGTGAAGAGCCAGGCACACTGGCAGACGGACGTACTGGCCGGGTGGGCCATCGGCGCGGGCGTTGGATACTTTGCGCACTCCAACAACAGCCCCTGGTCGCTGAGCGTGATGCCACATTCGGTTCAAGTGGGATTCCGTACTCGCTGGTAGCCGGCCTTCGTGAGGCGCCTTTGAGCGCAGCTTGGCACAATTGAAACAATTGCTTACCCCTGCACGCGGCGGTCGGTGCTAGGGTGGATGACATGACGATGGGCAGGTTCGTCGCGAATCTCATGGCCGCTTTCCTGATGGCGGCCGTTAGCAGCTTGACGCCGGCCGCAGGTCGCGGTGGCGGCGGGCACGGTGGCTCGCGCGGAGGCAGTCACAGCGGTCAGGTGGGTCATAGTCACGCGCACGGCGGCAGGGTCGTGGTGGGCGTCGGTTTCTACGGTGGCTACTGGCCTTACTACCGCTATCCGTATTACGGCTATCCCGCCTATCCCTACTATTACCCGGCGCCGGGCTACTACTCGCCCGCGCCGGAATACTACGTACAGTACGAATTCGTCATTCGCGCCGAAGGCTTCGCGGTGACGCACATCTACCG
>JANXUV010000061.1 GCA_025356085.1 Betaproteobacteria bacterium | reverse complement strand
GCTGCCTGTCGGTTCCCTGCCATCCGCAGATGAGCGACGCGGATGCGGATGCGGTGATCGCCGCGCTGAACGAGTTCCGCTAGCCCCTTCCGTAGCGATCGTCGAATCGCTCGATGTCGTCCTCGCCGAGGTAGCTGCCCGACTGCACCTCGATGATCAGCAGCGGTTCCTTGCCCGGATTCTCGAGCCGGTGCTTGACGCCCACCGGGATGTAGGTGGACTGGTTCTCTTCCAGGTGCAGCGTGTCTTCGCCCCGCGTCACGCGCGCGCGGCCCGAGACCACCACCCAGTGCTCGGCACGCTTGCGGTGCAGCTGCAGCGACAGCGCGGCGCCGGGCTTCACCATCAGCCGCTTCACTTGGAAGCGTTCGCCGGCATCCACCTGTTCGTAGTAGCCCCAGGGCCGGTAGACGCGCCGGTGGCTGAGATGTTCTGAGCGGTTGGCGCGCTTGAGGTCCTCGACCACTTCCCGCACCTCCTGGCTGCGCGAGCGGTCCGCAACCAGCAGCGCGTCGTCCGAGTCGACGATGATCATATCTTCGACGCCGAGCGTGGCGATCAGGCGCCGGTCGCCGAATACCAGCGAGTCTTTGGTGTCCTGCAGCTGCACGTCGCCGCGCGTGGCATTGCCGGCGGCGTCCTTGTCCGCGAGATCCCAGATCGCGCCCCAGGAGCCGACGTCGCTCCACTCGAATTCGGCCGGGATCACCGCCGCATGTGCGGTTTTCTCCATGACCGCGCGATCGATGGCTTCTGCAGGGCAGGCGAGGAAGGCCTCCTTGCCGAGGCGCAGGAACCCCAGGTCGTCCGCCGCGGTCGTGAACGCCTTGCGCGCCGCCGCCAGGATGTCGGGGCGATAGCGGCCGAGTTCCTCGAGCACGTGTTTGGCGCCGAAGGCGAACATGCCGCTGTTCCAGTAGGCGCGCCCGGTGGCGATTAGCTGGCGCGCTTCGGCTTCAGCGGGCTTTTCGACAAAGCGAGCGACCTTATTAGCGTTTGCGAAGTCTTTCAACGTTTCGCCGCGCTCGATGTAGCCGAAGCCACTGTCGGGGCGTGTTGCTGCGATGCCGAAGGTCGCCAGCATGCCGGCCGCGGCGACATCCGCAGCGCGCTGCACGGCATTATTGAAAGCCTCCGTTCCGCGAATTGCGTGATCCGAAGCAAGTACCAGCAGGATCGGGTCGTCCTTCTCGCAGGCGAGCGCGGCCACCGCTACCGCGGCGGCGGTGCTGCGCCCGGCGGGTTCGAGCACGATGCGGGCCTTCACGCCGATTTCCGCGAGCTGGTCCTGCACCAGGAAGCGATGCGCCTCGTTGCAGATGACAATTGGCGGCGTATCGCCCGCCGCCGCTTTCGCTCTCTGCGCGGTGTCCTGCAGCAGGGTGCGGCCAGTTACCAGCGGCAGGAACTGCTTTGGCAGCAACTGGCGCGACACCGGCCAGAGCCGGCTGCCGGCGCCGCCGCAGAGGATGACGGGGACAATTTTCCGGGACATCGGACTATTCTAGGTCGGAAAGCGCTTCGATCATCCCGCGCGCGCGCTCCACCAGCGCGGCGTGCGTGAACTTTTCGAGATGATTCTTCGCGGCCACGCGCGGATCCGGGCGTGGCCGGCCGGCGAGGATCGCATCGAGGATTTCCTCGAAGTGCCGGCCGCCGTCCTGGCGCGGGTCGCGGTAGAGGAAGCCGCTGGCGCCGTCGGCCAGGGTTTCGGTGAATGGCGGCGCATCAGGTGCGAGCACCGGGGTGCCGCAGAATTGCGCTTCCAGTGCATTCAGCCCGAGCGCTTCCTTTTCCGGCAGGCCGGTCATCAGGTAATCAAGTTGTGGGTAGATGGCGCCGACATTCGACTGGTAACCCCAGAAGCGCGCCCGCCCGCCCAGCGGCGCGAGCGCGCGCCGCAGATCGCGCACTTGTGCGTAGCCACCGTTGCCGAAAATCTCCAGACGAACCGCCGGCCGGCGCGCGAGAAGCGGCGCCAGGATCGAGAACAGCGCCGGAAACTGCTTGATCGGCGCGATCAGCGATACCAGGCCGAGCGTCAGGCCCGGACCTTTTGAGAACGCCGTGCCTGCGCCCTTGGTGCCGAGCAGCGTTTCCAGGTGACCGAGGAGCACGTCGCGGAATTTCCTCCGGTCCACGACGTAGGGCGAACGCAACAGCACCGGCTCGTTGCCGCGCGCCACATCGGCGGTGCCGTAGATCGGCTCCGGGTAGACCTGCCGCAAACCGGCGCGCTTCAGCAGCTCGATGCAGTAGCGCGATACGGTGAAGATGAGGCGGTAGAGGCGCAAGCCCTCGGCGCTGCGCTGTTGCATCGGCAGATGGGCGAAGCCGGCGATGCGGTGGCGGGCGGCAATACGCTCGAGATTCGGCGCGGAGAGCGTGCTTTGCGCGAGAACGATGGCGCGTTCGGCAGGGAGTTGCCGCAGCAGCTGTTCTTCATTTTCGACCTGAATCCGATTCAGGCCCGGGCCTTCCATGCCGTCCCAAAGCCGTACCGCCGGATGCACGTAGAGCGTGACATGCGCGCCCGCGTCCAGCAGCGCGCGCGTCAGCGCGCGCGTGTAGATCTCGCCGCCGCCGATGATCGGCTGCAGGTTGACATGGTGGATATGGATCATTGCGGGCTGGCGGAGGCCTGAAATCCGAGGCGTTGCTTGATCCGGTGGCGCAGGTACTGGAGGCGTTTTCGAATCAGCAACGGGCTCGCGGCGAGTGCGCGCCAGACCGTGAACCCGCCGAACGAGCGGCGATTGGCGAAGACGGCGTCCGCGGAATGCCTGGCGTAGATCGTGAAGCCGAGGAAGCGGAAACCCTGCGATTCCAGGAAAGCGCGGACTTCCGGGAAAAGCGGCTGGCCGGTATAGATCTCCTCGAACTCCACTTCCGCGTGGATCAGCGCGACATCGGCGATGCGCGCGCCGAGACCTTTCAGCGCGGCGAGTTCTGCTCCCTGAATATCCATCCAGAGCAGGTCGATGCGCGGGATCGCCTCGGCATCCAGAAATCCCTGCAGCGTCACCGCCTCGACTTCGATCCTGCGTTGGGGGTAGTGCTCAAGCGCGTAGCTGCCGCTGGCCTGGTAGAGGGAAGACGCTCCCGCGTTGACGGCGGGATCCACGGGGTAGAAGGCCAGCCGCCCCGGGTGTTCGGCGACGGCTTTTTCGATCAGGCGGATATTTCCCCGGCCCGCGACCGCGGCGCGGCAGGCCGGCAGCATGTCGGGATTGCACTCGAAGGCAACAATGCTGGCGGACGGGAACTGTTCGGCGAATGCCAGCGTTTCGCGGCAGTCTCTGGCCCCGATTTCCAGGATCCAGCGCACTTTTTCCCCCAGCAGGTCGCGGGCCAGCTTCTCGAAGCGGAACAGATTGCGTTCCACGCCGCGCTTAGCGCTTCTCTCCGTACATTGCGGGATTGAGCGCCGGGTCGTTGTACATCTTGAACTGGCGGTAAATCTTGAAGGTGCTTTCGCCGCGCGCGCATTCGTCCAGCAGGCGGTCCAGGCAGGCCGCCAGGTCCGCGCGCTGCTCGTTCAGGCGATTCAGCTTCGCGAGGCAATTTTCGATGTGGTCCCGGGCGACGTCGCTGCGCAACGTCTGCAGCCGCATGTGAAGGATCTTCAGCGAAAGGATCGACAGCCGGTCGGTCATGGCGCCAGCGGTTTCACTACTGAGCCTGGCAGACTTGTTAGTCGTTGCAACAAGAATCAGCAACTGTTCGTCGATGCGCTCGATCGCGTCGTTGCGCTTCTGGTTGTAGCCGTCGATCGCGCGCTTGTTCTTCGCGATCTCGGCGTCGGGAACGCTCTTGCGCCGCGCAAGATCCTCTTCGTCCCACAGCAGGCAGTTATTGCGGTGGTTGTCCTCGATGGCGCGCCACAATTCCGATCGAGGCTCGATGGCACGGCCACCATCGTGGAATTCGGTCAATGCCTTTGCCTTAAGCACGGCTGCCATCCGCATTCTGCAGTTCGATCAGCTTGGCGTATTTCATGAAGCTGTTCATGCAGCCGACCGAGATGTGCACCAGGCCCGGCACGCCGTCCAGGCAGCCGAGGCGGAAGAAATAGAACTTGAGGAAGCGCACCAGCGGCGAGAAGGCGAGTTCGAACAGGCCGGCGCGGCGGCCGCGCCGGTGCAATTCCTCGGCCGCGAGCGTGCTGTAGCGGTTCTGCTTGAGGAGGTAGCGGCCGAGGTTCTCGGCCGATTCGTGCAGCAGGTCGCCGTCCAGGGTGCCCGGCGAAACCGCGTAGAGTACTTTTTCGTGGACCGCGTCGTCGCTCCAGCGTGCGTGGCGCCGGTCGAACAGGCGCGCGCTCCAGTCCGGATAGCCTTCGCCGTGGCGCAGCCAGCGGCCGAGGAACCGATTTCGGCGCGCCATGCGATAGACCTGCGCGGAGGGTTCTTCCAGTGCGCGCACCAGGCTCGCCGCCAGTTCGGGCGAGACGCGCTCGTCGGCATCCAGGCACAGTACCCAGTTGTGCGCCGCCTGCTCCACCGCGAATTGCTTCTGCCGCCCGAAGCCGAGCCATTCCCTGGCGACCACGCGCGCGCCGTAGCGCGCGGCGACTTCGGCGGTGCCGTCACTGCTGCCCGAGTCGACCACCACCACTTCGTCGGCGAAGGCGACGCTGGCCAGGCAGTCGGGAAGCTGCGCGGCGGCGTTCTGCGTGATCAGGACGACGGAAAGGGCCACGGCAGATTGAGGTTAGAATCGCTTGAAAACAAAGCGGTATTCTAGCCCACGCTCAAAGGGCGACTTGTCAACGCCTGGAGGGCGTCCTGCACGTGCCGCGCATCCTTTTCATCAAAACTTCCTCGCTTGGCGACGTCGTGCACAACTGCCCGGCGGTGAGCGACGTCGCGCGCTGCGTGCCGGGCGCGGTCGTCGACTGGATCGTGGAAGACGCTTTCGCCGAGATTGCGGCGCTGCATCCATCGGTGCGGCGCGTGATTCCGATCGGAGTTCGCCGCTGGCGCAGCGACCTGCTCTCGCCAGCCACCTGGTCTGAGTTCGCCGCATTCCGCAAAGCGCTGCGCGCCGAGCGCTACGACGCTGTCATCGACAGCCAGGGGCTGGTGAAGAGCGCCCTGGTCGCTGCAATGGCGCTCGGCAGCAGGCATGGCTTCGACCGCGCCAGCGCGCGCGAGCCTTTCGCCGCGCACTTCTACGACAACGTGCACGCCGTGGCGCCGGGCCTGCATGCGGTCGAGCGCAATCGCCGCCTGGCGGCCGCGGCGCTCGGCTACGCCGTCCCGGAGGGCTGCGACTACGGATTGCGCGCCGACGGCGAGCCGCCGATCCGTACGCGCACGTCTTACGCCCTGCTGCTGACGATGACCAGCCGCGACGACAAGCTATGGCCCGAAGAACACTGGCGTTCACTCGGCGGCTGGCTGGAAGCGCGAGGCGTGCATTGCCTCCTGCCGTGGGGAACGGAAGAGGAACGGCGCCGCTGCGGGCGCATCGCCAAGGCGATCCCGGGCGCGGTGGTCCCGCAGCACCTGTCGCTGGCGGGGCTTGCGCGGCTCGCGCGATCGGCGCATTGCGTGGTCGGGGTCGATACTGGTCTCGCGCACCTGGCTGCAGCGCTGAACGTGCCGGTGGTGGGCCTGTACAGCGGCTCGGATCCCGCGCTGACCGGCTTGTACGGCAACGGCCGCGTGCTCAACCTCGGTGGGGTGGGCAAACCACCGGCGGTGGCGCAGGTGCAAGCCGCGCTGGAGGCGATGCAATGATGTGGCGCACCCTTTATACGTTCGCCCTGTGCGTGGCCGCGCCTTTCATCCTGCTGCGGCTATGGTGGCGTGGCGCGAGAGAGCCGGGCTACCGGCGCCATATCGGCGAGCGCTTCGGCTCTTACCGCGGCGCACGCAATGAAAAGCCCTTGTTGTGGGTGCACGCAGTGTCGGTGGGCGAGGCGCGCGCCAGCGCCGCGCTGGTGCGCGCGCTGGCGGCGGCCCATCCGGGCTATGAACTGCTGGTCACCTGCATGACGGCCACCGGACGCAAGGCGCTGAAAGAACTGCACGGCGAGTCGGTGCGGATCGCCTGGCTGCCCTACGACTATCCGGGATCGGTGCGCAGGTTCCTCGAACACTTCCGCCCACGTCTGGCGCTGCTGGTAGAGACCGAGCTCTGGCCCAATCTGCTCGCGGGCTGCGCCGGCTTCGGCGTACCGGTGCTGCTCGCGAATGCGCGCATGTCGGAGAAATCCGCGCGAGGCTACCGGCGCCTGGGCGGCCTCGCGCGCCCGGCAATCGGTTCGCTTGCGCTGGTGTGCGCGCAGAGCTCGCAGGATGCGGGGCGCTTGCGTACTTTGGGAGCGCGCCGCATCGAAGTGACCGGCAACATGAAATTCGATAGCACGCCCGACGCAGTAAAGCGCGCCGCCGGCAAGGTATGGCGCGAGCGCCTGGCGCGCCCGGTACTGCTGCTGGCGAGCACGCGCGAAGGCGAGGAGAAGATGCTGCTCGAAGCCTTGCCGGCATGGGATGGAAAGCTTCTGGTGCTGGTTGTTCCCAGGCATCCCCGCCGGTTTGACGAAGTTGCCATGCTCTCGCAGTCCCGCCGCAGTCGCGGCGAATTCCCTGGTGCCCAGGACCGAGCGCATCTCGGCGACACGATGGGGGAGATGGATTTCTACTATGCTGCGGCGGACGTCGCCGTGATCGGCGGTTCCTTCGCGCCGCTCGGCGGGCAGAACCTGATCGAGGCCTGCGCCGCGGGCGTGCCGGCGGTGCTCGGGCCCAGCATGTTCAATTTCGCCGAAGCGACGCGCCTCGCTTTGGAGGCGGGTGCGGCGGTCCAGGCGGATAGCGCCGCGGACGCGATCCGCGTAGCTTTGCAACTGCTATTGAATTCAAAAGAAAAAGAAAAAATGGGCGCCGCGGGCAGGGCGCTTTGCGAAGCGCACCGCGGCGCGACGCAAAAACACCTGGATTACTGCGGCGAACTGCTCGCCGGTACGGCTACGGCTCCAGCGCGGCGTTAGCCAGGTCCAGGTCTTCCTCGCGCAGGCTGCCGGCAGCCGCCTTCAGCTTGAAGTGGTTCATGATGGTGCCGTAGCGGGCCACCAGCAGGTCGCGCCGGGTCTGAAACACCTGCTGCTGGGCGTTCAGCACGTCGATGTTGATGCGCACGCCGACTTCGTAGCCGAGCTTGTTGGAATCCAGCGCGCTCTGGGAGGAAATGAGCGCCTGCTCCAGCGCGCCGATGGTGGCGATGCCGTTGATCACCAGCAGGTAGTTCTGCTGCGCCGCCAGCGCGGCGCTGCGGCGCGCATTTTCCAGGTCCTGCTTGGATTTTTCATAGTTGGCGGCGGCTTCCCGCTCGCGCGAACTGACCGCGCCGCCCTGGTAGAGCGGCACCGCCAGCTGCAGGCCGAAGGTGCCGAGGTTCAGCTGCGAGCTGTTGCCGCTGATCGTGGATCCCGTCTGCAGGGTCTGGCCATAGGTGCCGACCAGGTCCAGCGTCGGGTAGTGGCCGGCGCGGGCGAGCTTGGTCTGCAACTGGGCGATCTGCGTGCCGGCATCCTGGATCACCACCGGATAGCCCTGGTTTTCGGCCAGATCCACCCACTTTTGCATGTTGGCCGGATTCGGCGGCGACAGCTTGACCTCGGCGCGCATCGGGCGCAGTTGTGTGTAGACCTTGCCGGCAACCTGCTGCAACTGGCGGATCTGCGTGTCCACCGCGTTCTGCGCGACGATTTCCTGCGCCGAAGTGAGATCGAAGCGCGCCTGCGCCTCATGCGTATCGGTGATGGTGGCGGTGCCGACTTCGAAATTGCGCTTCGCCTGCGCCAGCTGCTCTCCGATGGCGGTCTTCTGCGCGCGCACCAGCAAGAGGTTGTCCTGCGCCGTAAGCATGTCGACATAGGCCTGCGCCACGCGCAGGATCAGGTCCTGGCCGGCCTGGCCGAACACGGCCTCGGACTGGCGCACCTGCTGCTCGGCCTGGTCGAATTGCGCCCAGTTCTGCGGCCGGTAGATCGGCTGCGAGAACGCCACTTGGTAGTTGCGGTTGTAGAACTCGCGGGCGCTCTGCGGGACCGGCGTCGGGCCGTAGGGTTGGATGCCCAGGTGGTTGACGGTGTCGGCAGCGGTCAGGCCGAGGGTCGGCAGCAGCAGCGCGCGGCCCTGCGGCAGCTTCTCCATGCCCGCTTGCAGCGCGTATTTTGCCGATGCGTACTGCGCATCGAAGGCCTTGGCGTCGCGGTAGACCTGCAGCAGGTCCTGCGCCAGCGCGGGACAGGCAGCAAAAAATGCAAAAATGAACAGGAGGCGGCGCATCGAATAAACCTTATCAGTAAACCGGCATCGCCGTGTCGACCTGGCGCGCCCAGGCATCTATGCCGCCCGCCAGGTTGTGCACGCCCGCGAAGCCCTGGCGCTCCAGGAACAGGGCGGCCTGCATGCTGCGGCCGCCGTGGTGGCAGATCACGACAACGTCGGCTTCCGCTTCGAGTTCTCCGAATCGGGCCGGAATCTCGCGCAGCGGGATGTGCTTGGAATTTTCCAGGCTGGCAGCCTGGAATTCCCAGGGTTCGCGCACGTCGAGCAGGACCGGCCGGCCGCGTGCCGCGTCTTTCAACCATGCCGACAGCGCCGTCGGCGCGATATTCTTCACCGGCATCTCAGAACCTGAAGCGCGAAGGCCGTTCGCAGTTGGCGAGCGGCGCGAGCAGCGTTTCGAACAGCTCGACTTCGCGGTATTCGCCTGCGGCGGAGCAGCTGAAGATTTTCGCGGTCATCACCGGCGCTTCGCCCTCCACCGCGAAGGCGCGGCCGCCCGGCGTCAGCGATTCCAGCACCGCGCGCGGCATCAGCGGCACCGAGCCGGTGAGCAGGATCGCGTCGTAGGGACCCCATTTGGCGTAGCCGCGCGCACCGTCGCCGGTTTCCAGCGTCACGTTGTCGACGCCATGGCGCGCGATGTTCGCCTTGCCGAACGCGGCCAGCGCGGGATCAAGCTCCACCGAATAGACCTGGGCGGCCCGGTGCGCGAACAGTGCGGTCAGGTAGCCGCTGCCCGTGCCGATTTCCAGCACGCGGTCCGACCTCTTGACGGCCATTTCCTGCAGGATGCGGGCCTCCATCTTCGGCGCCCACATCCTCGCGCCTGCGCCCGCATCTTTCCCTAACGGGATCTCCATGTCGGTGAATGCGAGGTTGCGGCTGGACGGCGGGACAAATTCCTCGCGCGGCACCGTGTAGAGCAGGTCGAGCACGTCCTGGTCCAGCACCTCCCAGGTGCGGATCTGCTGCTCGACCATGTTGGTGCGCGCTTGCTCGAGGTTCATGCGAAGCGGATTCTAAAGTGTGGCGCTGGGGGAAGGCGCAATCTTACCAAAGCGTTTCGCCCAGGCGCGCATTGTCCATCCGGCCAGGTCGTCGAGGTAAGTGTAGATGACAGGCACCACCACCAGCGTCAGCAGTCCGGAGGTGATGACCCCGCCGATCACCGCCTGACCCATCGGCGAGCGCTGCTCGCCGCCCTCGCCCAGGCCGAGCGCGAGCGGGATCATGCCGAAGATCATCGCCAGCGTGGTCATCAGGATCGGCCGCAGCCGGATGCGGCCGGCCGCTAGCACGGCCTCGCGGCGCGGCTTGCCGTCGCGCCGTTCCTGGTTGACGAAGTCCACTAGCAGGATCGCGTTCTTGGTCACCAGGCCCATCAGCATGATGAAGCCGATGATCGAAAAAATGTTGAGCGTCGAACGAAATACGATCAGCGCCAGCACCACGCCGATCAGCGACAGCGGCAGCGACATCATGATCGCCACCGGCTGGATGAAGCTGCCGAATTGCGAGGCGAGGATCAGGTAGATGAAGACCACCGCCAGCGCCAGCGCCTGCACTGCATAGGCGAAGGATTCCTGGATGTCCTTGCTCGATCCGCCCATGGTGTATCGATAGCCGGGCGGCATGGCGATGCGGTCGAGCTTCGCGCGCAACTCGTTGGCGGCGTCGCCGGCGGCACGGTTGAACACGTTGGCGGTGATCAGCACCTCGCGCAGCTGTTCCTTGCGGTTGATCTGCTGCGGCCCGCTGCCCGGCGAGATGCTGGCGATTTCGCGCAGGCTGACCATGCGCGGCGAGCCGTTCGCGTCCGTCTGGTTTGAGGCGAGTGGTACGCGCTGCAGGTCTTCCGCGCGCGCGCGGTCGGCGCGCGACAGGCGCACCTGCACGTCGTAGTACTGGTCATCGGGCCCTTTCCAGTTGCCGACTGCCTCGCCGGCGAGCAGCGGCCGCAGCGTCGCCGCCACCTGGCCGACGCCGATCCCGAGGTCGCTCGCCAGCTCCCGCTTCAGCTCGACGGTGACCTGCGGCTTGGCCGCCTCGTCGCTCGATTCCGGATCCACCGCGCCCGGCACCTCGCGCACGGCGGCCATCACCTGGCCGGCGATTTCGACGAGCACTTTGCGTTCCTGGCCGAGAATCGACACTTGCAGCGGCTTGCCGCTGGAGACGGTCTTGAAGGCGCCGATCTGCTGCAGCTCGATGCCGGCGATGCGCGCCAGTCGTTCGCGCATCGGCTTGGTAAGGTCGTTTTGCGAGCGCTTGCGCTCCTTCCTCGGCACCAGCTGCACGAAGATGTTGACCTTGTTTTTTCCCTGCACGAAGCCGGTGTTGACCGTCGCGTAGGTAACCTTTACTTCCGGGAACTCGCGCAGCGCGGCCTCGGCCTGGCGCGCTTTCTGCGTGGTCAGCTCAAGCGAGGCGCCGACCGGCGTCTTGAACTGCACCTGCAGTTCCGATAGATCCGGCTCGGGCACGAACTCGGTGCCCACCAGCTTCATCAGCGGGAAGCTGGCGAAGAAGCTGGCGAAGGCGAGCGCCAGAACGGTCTTGCGGTGCGCCAGGCCCCAGCCGAGCAGCCGCTCGTAGGCGGCCGAGAAGCGTTCCATCAGCGTATGGAACCAGCCGAGCAGCCGGCCGAGTGGGTTATTGCTGAACTTGCCTTCGGCCTGCGGGTCGTGCCAGATCGAGGACAGCATCGGATCGAGCGTGAAGGAGACGAACATCGAGATCAGCACCGCGGCGACCACCGTCAGGCCGAACTGGTGGAAGAAGCGGCCGATAATGCCGCCCATGAAGCCCACCGGCAGGAACACCGCGACGATCGAGAAAGTGGTTGCCAGCACCGCCAGGCCGATCTCGCGGGTGCCTTCCAGCGCCGCCGTGTGGTGATCGGCGCCCAGCGCCACGTGGCGCACGATGTTCTCGCGCACCACGATGGCGTCATCGATCAGCAGCCCCACCGACAGTGACAGCGCCATCAGCGTGAGAACGTTGAGCGTGAAGCCGAAGGCGTAGACGAACAGGAAGGTGCCGATCAGCGCGATCGGCAATGTGAGGCCGGTGATCACCGTGCTCCTCCATGAGGCGAGGAACAGGAACACGATGGCGATGGTCAGCACGCCGCCCTCGAGCATGGTTTTTTTCACGTCGGCGACCGAGTTGCGGATGCCGGTAGAGGCGTCGCGCACGATGTCGATCTTCACGTCGGCGGGCAGGAAGCCCTGCAGGTCCTTCACCACGCGGCGCACGCCATCGACCACCGCGATGGTGTTCTCGCCCTGCGACTTGATGATGTCGATGGACAGTGCGCGCTGGCCGTTCACCAGCGCCGCGTTTTCCTCTTCCTGCTGGCCGTCTTCGATCTCGGCGATCGCGCCCAGTGTCACCGCCGCAGTTTTACCCGCGGTGCCGCGGCGCGCGACGATCATGTTGCGGAAATCCTGCGGGGCAGTTAGGCGCGCGCGCAGCTGGACGATCTTCTCCTGGCTGGGCGTGACGATGGAGCCGGCCGGCACCTCTTGATTTTCCGAGGCGAGCGAGCGCACCACCTGGTCGGCGCCGATCTTCTGCGCTTCCATCGCCTCCAGGTTCAGGTAGACCTTGATTTCGCGCTTGACTCCGCCCACCAGCGTCGCCTGGCCCACGCCGCCGACGTTCTCCAGGCGCTTCTTGATCACTTGGTCGGCGAGCGTGGTTAGCTCGCGCAAGCTGCGGCCCGTGGATTGCACTGCCACCGAGACGATCGGGAAATCGTCCGGGTTGAAGCGGCTGACGCGCGGTTCCTTGATCTCGTCGCGGAATCCCGAGCGGATCAGCGCGATCTTTTCGCGCACGTCCTGCGCCGCCAGCTTCGGATCGATCGACAGGTCGAACTCGATGATCACCACCGAAAGCGACTCGTAGGAGCGCGAAGAGAGCGTCTTGATGCCGCTGATGGTGTTGACCGACTCCTCGACGCGCCGCGTCACCTCTTCTTCGACGTTCTCCGGCGACGCCCCGGGATACTCGGTCTGCACCACCACCACCGGGAAACTGACGTCCGGAAACTGCTCCACCGGCAGGCGCGAATAGGAGAACGCGCCCAGCACCAGCAGCGCGGCCATCATCATGGTCGCGAAGACCGGATTGGAGATGCTTACCCTGGTAAACCACATTTGCTTTAGCGCCTATCGATCACTTTGCGCTGGCGGCTTCAGCGTTGGGTTGCGGAGATGGACCTGACAGTCTCGCGGCCACCCCTTCCTTCAATGATCCGAGGTTTGCGCGCACGATGCGATCGCCCGCGGCGAGGCCTTCCAGAACCTGCACGCGGCCGCCGGCATCGGCGACGCCGATCTTGACGTTCTTGCGTTTGATCAAGCCGTCTTCGATCGCGTAGACGAAGGTCTGACCGATCTCCTCGCGAACTGCCGAGGCGGGGATCGCCAGTGCGCTGTCCACGCGCGACAGCGTCAGCGCACCCTGGGCGAACATCCCGCCGCGCAGCAGACCTTCGCTGTTGTCGATCACCGCGTAGACGCTGATCGAGCGCGAGCCGGCGGTGGCGGCAGGGTTGATGCGCTCGATGCGGCCGGCGAAGGCGCGCTCGCCGAAGCCCTCGACGCGGAAATTCATCGGCTGCCCGATTTTCACCTGGCCGATCGCCGCCGGCGGCACCGAGGCCTCCAGCTGCAAGCGCGACAGGTCGACGATGCTCACCACCTTGGCGTCGAGCGCGACGCGTTCGCCGGGCTGCGCGAGGCGGGCCGAGACGATGCCGGAAAACGGCGCCACCAGCACCGCGTCGCCCTGGGACTTGCGCGCGACCACCAGCTCGGCGTCGGCCGCGTGCTGTTTGGCGACGGCGACATCGTAGTTGCTCTGAATATTGTCGAAGGCGCTCTGCGAAATGAAACCCTTGTCGAGCATCGCCTTTTGCTGGTTGAGGTTCTTCTCGGCCCACACCAGTTGTGCTTTGGCGCCCGCGACATCCGCTTCGCGCGCCGCGACCTTCGCCCCGACCTCGGTCAAGTCGATCCTCGCCAGCATCTGGCCCTGCTTCACGCTTTCGCCTTCGCGCACCGACACCGCTACCAGTTCACCGGCGACCTTGGCCTTGACCGTGGCTTCGGTCAGCGGCATCAGCGAGCCGGTCAGCGGCAGCGAGCGCTCCATGGCGCCCGGTTCGACGATGTAGAGGTCGTTCTGCAGGAATTCCGCGACCGGCGCGGCTGCTGGTTTCTGCTCGGCGCGCTTGCCGCGCACCGTCGCGTAGCCGCCGGCAGCGATCACGATGACGGCGGCGACGAGAGAGATCTTCGCTGTGCGTTTCATGTCAGGTCCTGGCGAGTGCGTGGCGCAGCATGTCGAGGTGCGTTTCAAGGTACTGCACCGGGTCGATGGTTCGCGTGGCATGGTGCGCGAGCGAGCGGCACCACATGGTGATGAAAACCATCGGTGCCGCGATCATCTGCGCGGCGTAGTGCGGATCGATATCGCGAAATTCGCCGCGCGCGATGCCGCGCTTGACGATGGCCGCGATCACATCGTGGCCCGGATCCACGACTTCGGCGACGTAGAAGCGCGCGAGCTCCGGAAAGTTGCCGGCCTCCGCGAAAATCAGCTTCGGGATGCCCGAGACGCGCGTCGCGCCGACCCGTTCCCACCAGCCGAACAGCATCATCCGCAGCAGGTCGAAGGTGCTGCCGTCGAACTGGTCGACGATGCCGCGGATTTCGGCGATCGGCGACACCAGCCCTTCACGCACCACCGCCTTGAACAGTTCTTCCTTGTTCTCGAAGTAGAGGTACAGCGTGCCCTTGGAGATTCCCGCGCGCGCGGCGACGTCTTCCAGGCGCGTACCGGCATAGCCGCGCTCGACGAAAGACTCCAGCGCGGCGGCGGTAATTTCCTCCGGGCGCGCATGCTTGCGGCGCGTCCAGCGAGGCTCGGTTTTGGCGGGTGTTGGCATCGAATTAATAATAACTGACCAGTCAGTAATATAATGCTGCATTGCCGAATCGTCAAGGGGCGCAGAATTCTGCCCCTACGCAGGGGTCCTGCCTCCGAGGGTCGGGGAGCGGGTGAGAGAGTCCCTCATAACCTGATGCGGGTAATGCCGCCGAAGGAAGCGAAATGAACGCCAATCCCAAGTTTCTCGCCGCCACCGCTCACGTCGATGAAGCGGCCGTCAAACCGCTGCCGAATTCGCGCAAGGTCTATGTCGGCCCGCTGCGGGTGCCGATGAGGGAAGTGAGCCAGGCCGATACGCCTTCCATGTTCGGCGGCGAACAGAATCCGCCAGTCTACGTCTACGACTGTTCGGGCCCCTACACAGACACGGCCGCAAAAATTGATATCCGCTCAGGCCTGCCGGCCTTGCGCGAGCCCTGGATTCTCGCGAGGGAGGACACAGATCTCCTCAACTCGCCTTCGTCCGCGTTCGGCAAGGAGCGGTTGGCGGACCCTAAGCTCGCGGAACTGCGATTCAATCTGAAAAGAAATCCGCGAAAAGGCAAAAGCAACGTCACGCAAATGCACTACGCGCGACGCGGCATCGTCACGCCGGAGATGGAATACATCGCCATCCGCGAGAATCTCGAGCGCGAGCGCTACATTGAGAGCCTCAAGGCTACCGGCAAGACCGGGGAAAAAATGCTCGAGCTGCTGATGAAGCAGCACAAGGGCGAGAGTTTTGGCGCGGCGATTCCGGATCTCATCACGCCGGAGTTTGTGCGCAGCGAAGTGGCCCGCGGCCGCGCCATCATTCCCGCCAACATCAACCATCCGGAATCCGAGCCGATGATCATCGGCCGCAATTTCCTGGTGAAGATCAACGCCAACATCGGCAACTCGGCGGTGTCTTCGGGCATCGGCGAGGAAGTGGAGAAGATGACCTGGTCGATCCGCTGGGGCGGCGACACAGTGATGGATCTCTCCACCGGCAAGCACATCCACGAGACGCGCGAGTGGATCATCCGCAATTCGCCGGTGCCGATCGGCACCGTGCCGATTTACCAGGCGCTTGAGAAAGTGGACGGCAAGGCCGAGGACCTGACCTGGGAAATCTACCGCGACACGCTGATCGAGCAGGCGGAGCAGGGCGTGGACTACTTCACCATCCATGCCGGCGTGCTGCTGCGCTACGTGCCGATGACCGCGAAACGCATGACCGGCATCGTCTCGCGCGGCGGCTCGATCATGGCCAAGTGGTGCCTCTCGCACCACAAGGAGAGCTTCCTCTACACGCACTTCGAAGACATCTGCGAAATCATGAAGGCCTACGACGTGAGCTTCTCGCTCGGCGACGGCCTGCGGCCCGGCTCGGGCTACGACGCCAACGACGAGGCGCAACTGTCCGAGCTGAAGACCCTGGGAGAGTTGACGACCGTCGCCTGGAAGCACGATGTTCAGGTGATGATCGAGGGGCCCGGCCACGTGCCGATGCAGCTCATCAAGGAAAACATGGACATCCAGCTGAAGGAGTGCCATGAGGCGCCCTTCTATACCCTGGGACCGCTGACGACCGACATCGCGCCCGGCTACGACCACATCACCAGCGCCATCGGCGCGGCGCAGATCGGCTGGTACGGCACCGCGATGCTCTGCTATGTCACGCCGAAGGAACACCTCGGCCTGCCGAACAAGAAAGACGTCAAGGACGGCATCTTGGCCTACAAGATTGCCGCGCACGCAGCCGACCTCGCCAAGGGCCATCCGGGCGCGCAGATTCGCGACAACGCGGTGTCGAAGGCCCGCTTCGAGTTCCGCTGGGAAGACCAGTTCAACCTGGGCCTCGATCCGGATACCGCCAAGGACTTCCATGACGAGACGCTGCCGAAAGACAGCATGAAGGTGGCGCACTTCTGCTCGATGTGCGGCCCGCACTTCTGCTCGATGAAGATCACGCAGGACGTGCGCGACTACGTCGAGAGCGGCATGCAGCAGAAGTCGGTCGAATTCGTCAAGAAGGGCGGCGAGATCTACCAGAAGACCTGACGCGGCATGGATCCGAGTTTGCTGCAGGCGCTGATCCTCGGCATCGTCGAGGGCCTGACCGAGTTCCTGCCGATTTCGAGCACCGGGCATCTCATCCTCGCGGGCGAGCTGCTTGGCGCCACCGGCGAGCGCTGGAACGTATTCAACATCGTCATCCAGACCGGCGCGATGCTGGCCATCGTGTGGGAATATCGCGCGCGTTTCTTCAAAGTCGATGTCGCGCTCTACCGCAACCTGTTCGTCGCCTTTCTTCCCGCAGCGGTTTTCGGCCTGCTGTTTTCGGGTTTCATCAAAAGCCACTTGTTTCGCGCCGTGCCGGTCGCCCTGGCGTTCATTGTGGGCGGCGTCATTATTCTTCTGGTGGAAAGAAATCCGCGCCGGCAATCGCGAGTGGAAACTGTGGGTCAGATGACCTGGCTGGATGCACTGAAAGTCGGCTTCGCCCAATGCTTCGCGCTTATCCCCGGCACCTCGCGTTCAGGGGCGACGATCATCGGCGGCATGCTGTTCGGCTTGTCGCGCAAGGTCGCGACGGAATTCTCATTCTTTCTCGCGGTGCCGACCTTGACGGCCGCGGGCGCCTACGACCTCTTCAAACACCGGGCGCTGTTTTCAGCCAACGATCTGCCGATGTTCGGTATCGGCTCTGTCGCCGCCTTCGTTACGGCCTTCGTGGTGATCCGCTGGCTGATCCGCTACATCGCGACGCACGACTTCAGGCCGTTCGCCTGGTACCGCATCGCGTTCGGGATTTTCGTCCTGGCGGCAGTCCAGCTATCCCTGTATCCAGGGTAGGCCGGCCTTGCGCCAGCCGCCGACCGTGTTGCGGTGGCCCTCGGCATCCTTGTCGCCTTCGAAGCCTTCGAGAATGTTGTAGGCCTCTTGCCAGCCCGCCTGCGTGGCGGCGATCGCCGCCTGGTGCGAGCGCACGCCCGACCGGCAGAGAAACATCACCGGCTCGTCTTTGTTAATGGTGTTGGTGAGCTGCTTCAGGAAGTCCGGGTTGCGTTGGCCCTCTGGGTAGGTGTTCCACTCGATCGCGTCGCTGCCGGGCACTGAACCAACGTACTGGAGTTCGGCCTCGGTGCGTACGTCGACCAGCTTGGCCCCGCCTTGCATCAGGGTGTGGGCTTCCGCGGGAAGTAGGGCTCCCGCGTACGGAAGCTTCATCTTCTGGCCA
>JANXUV010000048.1 GCA_025356085.1 Betaproteobacteria bacterium | reverse complement strand
ATCAGTTTTGTCATGCGCGGATTATGAAGCAACGGGAAAAAGCTTGGTCGGGGTGACAGGATTCGAACCTGCGACACCTGCGTCCCGAACGCAGTACTCTACCAGGCTGAGCTACACCCCGAAATGTGGCTACGCGACTGCCTTACGACTGACGGACCACCGAGAAGGATGCCAATTCTAACAAAGAATCCCGGTATTCCGAGGACGGCAGCGCCTGCAGCGCGGCGCGCGCGCCCTCGGCCTCGCGCGTAGCCACCGCGCGCGCATAGTCGAGCGCGCCCGTCTCACGCACCGCCGCGAGCACCTGGGGGAAATCGTCGCGTCCGCCGTCCACGATCGCGCGCCGCACGACGTCAGCCTGCGCCGGCGTGCCGCAGGCAATGGTGCGGATCAGCGGCAGCGTGGGCTTGCCCTCGGCCAGATCGTCGCCCAGGCTCTTGCCGATGGCGGCCGTATCGCCCGAATAGTCGAGCACGTCGTCGATCAACTGGAACGAGGTGCCGAGGCGCGTGCCGTACTCCGCCAGGCCGGCCTCCACTGCAGGCGGCGCGTCCGCCAGCAGGGCGCCCAGGCGCGCCGCCGCCTCGAACAGCTTGGCGGTCTTGCGCCGGATGACGTCGAGGTAGCGGTCCTCGCTCACCGCAGGATCGTGGCAGTTCATCAACTGCAGCACTTCACCCTCGGCGATGGTGTTGGTGGCATCGGCGAGCGCCTGCATCACGCGCATGCTGCCCACGCCAACCATCATCTGGAAAGCGCGCGAATAGAGAAAATCGCCCACCAGCACAGCGGCGGCGTTGCCGAATTCGACGTTGGCGGTGTTGCGGCCGCGCCGCCGTCCAGAGCCGTCCACCACATCGTCGTGCAGCAGGGTCGCGGTATGGATGAATTCCACCACCGCCGCGAGCTCGAGATGGCCCTCGCCCCCGGACTTACCCGTATAACCCGCCGCACCGGCCGACAGCAGCACCAGCGCCGGCCGCAGGCGCTTGCCGCCCCCGCCGATGATGTACTCGGCCACCTGGCGCACCAGGGACACGTCCGAGCCCAGCCGGGCGCGAATCACCCCGTCCACGCGCTGCATGTCGGCGGCCACCAGCGCCAGGAAAGGGAGGTTCTCCATCGAGGACGGAAATTAGCACAGCAGGCTTTGACCGGAACCCTTGAAATCCCTTATAATTCCAAGTCTTTGCACCCAATTCGAGCATCAGGAACCAGCCATGTACGCAGTGATCCAGACCGGCGGCAAGCAGTACCGCGTGAAATCCGGCGAACAGCTGAAAATCGAGGCCCTGGCGGCCGAGATCGGCGCCGCCGTTTCCTTTGACAACGTGCTGATGCTCGGCGAGGGCGAGGGCGTGCGCGTCGGCGCGCCGTTTCTGTCCGGCGCCAAGGTCAAGGCGACCGTGGTCGCCCAGGGCCGCGGCGAGAAAGTGCGCATCTTCAAGATGCGCCGCCGCAAGCACTACGCCAAGACCCAGGGGCACCGGCAATCGTTCACCGAAGTGCGCATCGACGAAATCGTCGGCGCCTGATCCAGCGGGAGTAACCAGCAATGGCACACAAGAAAGCAGGCGGCAGTTCGCGCAACGGCCGCGATTCCAACGCCAAGCGGCTCGGCGTCAAGACCTACGGTGGCGAGACTGCGCAACCCGGCCAGATCATCATCCGCCAGCGCGGCACCGTGGTGCATCCGGGCGTCAACGTCGGCATGGGCCGCGATCACACGCTGTATGCGCGCGTCGCCGGCAAGGTCCAGTTCTCGGTCAAGGGATCGGGCAACAAGAAAACCGTGAGCATCCTCCCGGCCTAGCCACTATCCCGACTCCGCAAAAAGCCCTGCCGGAGTCGGTGGGGCTTTTTCATTTATGAAGTTCATCGACGAAGCGAAGATCCAGGTACACGCCGGCAAGGGCGGGGACGGCAGCGCCGCGTTCCGGCGCGAGAAGTTCGTGCCGCGCGGCGGCCCCTCGGGCGGCGACGGCGGCCGCGGCGGCAGCATCTGGGCAATCGCCGACCGCAACATCAACACGCTGATCGACTACCGCTTCGCGCGCATCCATCGCGCCGAGGACGGCGACATCGGCCGCGGCGCCGACAAGTACGGACGCGGCGGCGAAGACGTGGAGCTGCGCATGCCGGTGGGCACGCTGGTCAAGGACGAGGACGGCGCGCTGCTCGCCGACCTGGCGCGGGACGGCCAGCACACACTGCTCGCCAAGGGCGGCGTGGGCGGCCTGGGCAACCTACACTTCAAGTCGAGCATCAACCGCGCACCACGGCAGTTCACGCGCGGCGAGCCAGGCGAGAGCCGCGAGCTCGCGCTCGAGCTGCGCGTGCTGGCCGACGTCGGCCTGCTCGGGCTGCCGAACGCCGGCAAATCCACCTTCATCCGCGCGGTTTCGAGCGCGCGGCCGAAGGTGGCCGACTATCCCTTCACCACGCTCAATCCCTCGCTCGGCGTGGTTCGCATCGCGCACAACGAGAGTTTTGTCGTCGCCGATATCCCGGGACTGATCGAAGGCGCGGCTGAAGGCGCCGGACTCGGCCACCAATTCCTGCGCCACCTGTCGCGCACCCGCCTGCTGCTGCACCTGGTGGACATCGCGCCGCTGGAAGATGATGCAGACCCGTCTAAGGACGCGCGCGCGCTCGCCAACGAGCTGAAGAAATACGATGCCGCGCTGTTCAAGAAGCCACGCTGGCTGGTGTTCAACAAAGCCGACCTTGCGGCTGACGCGGCGGACGCAGACGCGCGCGTGCAGCGCATCCTGCGCGCGCTGCGCTGGAAGAAGCCATGGTTCCTGATCTCGGCGATCAACGGCAAGGGCTGCAAGCAACTGTCGGGACAGATCTACGAATTCATCTCCAAGATCGACAAGAAGGGCGGCCGCCGTGCAGTCTAGTCCCGTCGCCGCCGCCACCACGCTGGTCATCAAGGTCGGCTCCTCGCTGGTCACTAACGGCGGCCGCGGCCTGGACGCGCAGGCGATCGCGCGCTGGGCGGCGCAGATCGCGCAGCTGCGCGCGCTCGGCAAGCGCTGCCTGATGGTCTCCAGCGGCGCTATCGCCGAGGGCCTGCAGCGGCTGGGCTGGGCGAAGCGGCCGAATTCGATCCACGAATTGCAGGCCGCCGCCGCCGTCGGACAAATGGGTCTCGCGCAGTGCTATGAGACCTGCTTTCGCGAGCACGGCCTCGCCACCGCGCAGATCCTGCTGACGCACGCCGACATGGCCGACCGTCAGCGCTACCTGAACGCGCGCTCGACGCTGCGCACGCTGCTGGAACTGGGCGTGATCCCGGTGATCAACGAGAACGACACGGTGGTGACCGATGAGATCAAGGTCGGCGACAACGACACGCTCGGCGCGCTGGTCGCCAACCTGGTGGAGGCCGATGCGCTCATCATCCTCACCGACCAGGAGGGGCTGCACGACGCGGATCCGCGCAAGGTTCCCGCCGCCAAACTGATCCAGGAATGCGCAGCCGGCGATCCTGCGCTCGAAGCCATGGCGGGCGGCACCGGTTCGGCGTTTGCCCGCGGCGGCATGCTGACCAAGGTGCTGGCGGCCAAGCGCGCCGCGCGCAGCGGCGCGCACACGGTCATCGCTTCGGGCCGCGAAGAAGACATCCTGCTGCGCATCGCGCGCGGCGAGCGCATCGGCACGCTGCTCAAGGCGGGCACGCTGCCGATCGCGGCGAAAAAGCAGTGGCTGGCCGATCATCTGACGGTCGGCGGCCGCCTGACGCTGGACGAAGGCGCGGTCAAAGCGCTTTCGAGCGGCGGCCGGAGCCTGCTTCCGGTAGGCGTAACCGCAGTCACGGGGGAATTCGAGCGCGGTGCAGTGGTGGCTTGCGCCGACGCCGCAGGGCGCGAATTGGCGCGCGGGCTGGTGAACTATTCGGCCGAAGAAACGCGCCGGATTATGCGCAGGCCCTCATCCGAGATCGAAGCCATCCTCGGCTACGTCGACGAACCCGAACTCATCCACCGGGACAACCTGGTGCTGCTGTAGTTTTCAGTACCCGCCGCGGGCGCCGGCGCCGGGATGACCGCCGCGCCGCAGGGCATCCAACCCCTCTTCCTTGCTCAGCAGGGAGCCGCGCCGGTCGGCGCAGAAGTAACGCAAGCGCAGTTCGTTGTGCCAGCGCTGCACAGCGTTGGGCTCGACCGGGCGCCAGTCCGACCCGGCCGCGCTCCATTGCCCTCCCCGCTCACGAGCGTAGATCTTGTACGTGCCGGCCGCGCAGCGCATGCCCTCATAGCTTGTATTGGCCACGCCGGACGGACTGCGCGCCACCAGCGTGTAGCGCACGACACCTTCCTTGTCCACCGAAAGCGAGACCGTGTCGATGAAGAAACGAAAGGCGGTGGAATTGCTGACCCAGAATTCGATAAGGTTTTCGTTCTTCGGCAGCGCCGGCAGGACGACTCCCGTCTCCTCCGCATTGCGACTTTCGAAGTCTTTCGAATTCGTGTTCGCCGTGACATCGCGGGGATCGTAGTTGTTCTGCGCAGCCGCGGTGCCGGCCGCCGCGAGGAGCAGCAAAAGCAGCCGTTTCACGCGAGATCCCCTACCAGCGAGGCGCGCACTTCGGCGGCGGCTTCCACGCTGGCGCGGTAATTCGGGTGATCGACACCGATCGACAGGCCGGCGCCCTGCTTTAGCGCCGCGCGCATTTTTCTGTCGAGCTCGAAACGCACGAAGTGCACCGCCGAGGTCTTCTCGTCGTTCTCGCGCTCGAGATCCTCGTCGGCGACCGCGAACACTTGCGCGCAGCCCTCGACCTGCACCCAGGCGCGGTCCTCGATTCCTTTCAGCTGCGCGAGGCGCCGGCGCCGTTCCTCCGCCTCCGGGTACTCGATCAGCATAGTCGCCTTCCAGTTGCCGCCGTCCGGAATCAGCGGGTTGTATGCCTCCAGCTCGCCGCGGATGCCCGCCGCCTCGAAGATGCGCTCGATGCGAAGCATCTCCTGCACCTGGTAGCGGATGGTCTGCTCGTCCTCGAAAATGAGAGTGACGTGCTCGCCCGCGTGCACGGTGCGCAGTTTCTTGTGAGCGATCACCCGGGAGCGGTAGGCGTTGCGCTCCCGGGCGTAGGCCTCCAGGGACAGGAGGCTGTCTGCGGCGATCTGCGGCATCACTCCACTAACTGATCTAGCGCTTTCTGGAAGCGGTTGGCATGCGAGCGTTCCGCCTTGGCCAGCGTCTCGAACCAGTCGGCGATCTCGGTGAAGCCTTCGGTGCGCGCTGTCTTCGCCATCCCCGGGTACATGTCGGTGTACTCGTGCGTTTCGCCGTGGACGGCCGCCTCCAGGTTGAGCTTGGTGCGCCCGATGGGCTTGTCGGTGGCGGGGTCGCCCACCGGCTCCATGTATTCCAGATGGCCATGCGCGTGGCCGGTCTCGCCTTCGGCAGTGGAGCGGAACAGCGCCGCGACGTCGTTCTGGCCTTCCACGTCCGCCTTCGCCGCGAAATAGAGGTAACGGCGGTTGGCCTGCGATTCGCCTGCGAACGCGGCTTTCAGGTTGTCGTGGGTCTTCGATCCTTTGAGTTGCATGGCTGCCTCCTTTTATACGGGAACGCGCACGGTACGGTCCGTGGCGGTTCCCGGCAAATCGTTTGTTCGCATCGGGCCCATAGTGCCCGACTATCGCCCGGCGATGGGGAATTCAGCCGGCGGCCTGCTCCTCGCGCGAGCGGCGGCGGTCGGCGTTGAGGAAGCGGTGCAGCTCAGTGAGCGCCTGCTGGTAGACATCGCGCTTGAAATCGATTACCGCCTCCACCGGCACCCAATAGTCGTGCCAGCGCCAGGCGTCGAACTCGGGCTTGCCGTTGCCGCGCAGCTTGACGTCGCAGTCGCGCCCGACCATGCGCAGCAGGTACCAGATCTGCTTCTGGCCCTTGTAGGCACCGCGCCAGTCGCGCCGCACCCACTTGGCCGGCACTTCGTAACGCAGCCAGTGGCGCGTGCGCCCGAGGATGCGCACGTGCTCGGGCTTCAGGCCGACTTCCTCCTCCAGCTCGCGGTACATCGCCTGCTCAGGCGACTCGCCGGACTTGATGCCGCCCTGCGGGAACTGCCACGCGTGCTGGTTGACCCGCTTGCCCCAGAACACGTCGTTATGCGCGTTGAGAAGGAGGATGCCTACGTTTGGTCGGTAGCCGTCGCGGTCGAGCATGGCTGCACCACCTAAGCTAGAATTCCTTGCTGTATTTTTCCACAGCCACACCGCAATTTCAACGCCGATTCTTGCTGATTCTTCCCGCGCATGCGCTCCAGCCGCCACTTCATTTCGACCATCAAGGAAGCGCCTTCGGACGCCGAACTGGTTAGCCACCAGCTGATGATCCGCGCCGGCATGATCCGCCGCCTGGCGGCCGGGATCTACACCTGGATGCCGGCCGGGCTGAGGGTGGTCCGCAAGATCGAGGCCATCGTGCGCGAGGAGATGAACCGCGCCGGCGCCACCGAACTGTCGATGCCGGTGGTGCAGCCCGCCGAGCTGTGGCAGGAGTCGGGGCGCTGGGCAGCCTACGGTCCGGAGCTGTTGCGCTTCAAGGACCGCCATGATCGCGACTTCGTGATCCAGCCGACATCCGAAGAGGTAGTCACCGAAATCGCTCGCGCGGAACTGCGCAGCTACCGCAAGCTGCCGGTGCATTTTTACCAGATCCAGACGAAGTTCCGAGACGAGCGCCGGCCGCGCTTCGGCATCATGCGCGGGCGCGAATTCATCATGAAGGACGGCTACTCGTTCCACGCCGACCACGCAGACCTGCAACGCGAGTACCGCAACATGTACGACACCTACACGCGCATCTTCACGCGCCTGGGCCTGAAATTCCGCGCGGTGGCCGCCGACACCGGCGCCATCGGCGGCACCGGCTCGCACGAATTCCAGGTGCTCGCCGATTCCGGGGAAGACGCCATCGCCTACAGTACAGGCTCCGATTACGCCGCGAATGTCGAACTGGCGGAAGCCATTGCCCCTAGGGAATTGAGGAAATCCCCTATGGCGGAGAAGACAAAGGTTGCCACTCCTGGCAAGACGAAGTGCGAGGATGTCGCCACATTTCTGAATACTCCACTTACACAAACCGTCAAAGCGATCGCAGTCATTCGAAACGATGCGCCCAAAGAAGCCTTCATCGGCCGATTTGTCATGCTCCTGGTTCGCGGAGATCACGAACTTAATGAAGTCAAGGCACAAAAAATTCTCGGAGCTTTTCGATTTGCAAAAGAAGACGAAATCGAAAATGCATTGAAATGTCGATCTGGATATATCGGCCCGATAACCGATCAGCTTCTGACGGTTTACGTGGATCGCGCGGTAGCTGCCATGAGCGACTTCGTCTGTGGCGCCAATGAACCGGGCTTCCATCTCAAGGGTGTCAATTGGGGTCGTGACTTCGACCTTCAGTCGACTTTTATTCAGGATCTCCGCAAGGTCGTCGAGGGCGACCCGTCGCCCGACGGCAAGGGAATGCTGAAAATCCAGCGCGGCATCGAAGTCGGGCACATCTTCCAGCTGCGCACCAAGTATTCCGAGGCGCTGAAGGCGACCTACCTCGACGCCAAGCAGCAGCCGCAGCCGATGGAGATGGGCTGCTACGGCATCGGCATCACGCGCATTGCCGCCGCCGCGATCGAGCAGAACCACGACGAGCGCGGCATCGTGTTCCCGCGGCCAATCGCGCCGTTCGAGGTCTGCTTGGTGCCGATCGGCTTTCACAAGAGCCCGGCGGTGCGCGAGGCGGCCGAGAAGCTGTACGCGGAACTGCAGGCCGCCGGCATCGACGTGCTGCTGGAAGACCGCGACGAGCGCCCCGGCGTGCTGTTCGCGGACATGGACCTGCTCGGCATCCCGCACCGGCTGGTGCTCTCGGAGCGCGGCCTGGCGGCGGGGACCATCGAGTACAAGGGCCGCCGACAGGCGGAGCCTGAGAACGCGCCGCTCGCCTCGGCGCTTGCCTTCCTCAGGGAAAAATTCACCGCGGAATGAAGCGCACCTTTGCGCTGGCGCTGCTGTTCCCCCTGGTCGCCCTCGCCGGTAACCAGGACGAGGAGAGGCTCTCCGACAGCGTGCGCGCCTCGCTGCAGGCGGCGATCGCCGACCGCGCGGTGCCGGTGCTGCGGTTCAAGAGCGGCGCCGACAACGCTCACAGATGGTTGTCGGAAATGTCTCGGCGCCTGGAAGGCCGCATCCCGGACCGCAAGCAGCGCACCGAACTGTTGAAGACCGTCCAGTACGAGGCAACGCGGGCGGGACTCGACCCGCAACTGGTGCTCGGCATCATGCAGATCGAGTCCGGCTTCAAGAAATATGCGGTCTCCGGCGCCGGCGCGCGCGGCTATATGCAGGTGATGCCCTTCTGGATCAAGATCATCGGCGAACGGCAGCACAACCTGTTCGCACTGCGCACCAACCTGCGCTACGGCTGCGTGATCCTGCGCTACTACCTGGACCGCGAGAAGGGCGATTTCTTCCGCGCGCTCGGCCGCTACAACGGCAGCCTTGGCAAGGCTGACTATCCGAACCTGGTGCTGGGCGCCTGGAAGGGAGCCTGGAAATACGATGGCGCGACCAGTTGAGGCGCGCCCCGCCAGTGTGACCAGCGGCGGCGCCATCGTGCTCGGCCACCGGCGCGTCTACATTGTGCCGAGCCGCCTTGGCCTGCTGTTCGGCGCCGCGCTGCTGATCCTGCTGGTGGGTTCGATCAACTACGCGCTGTCGCTCGGCTTCGCGCTCACCTTCCTGCTGGCCGGCATGGGCATCGCGGGCATGGTGCAGACCACGCGCAACCTGGCGCGACTTTCGGTACGGTCGACGCGCGCCGAGCCGGTGTTCGCCGGCGAGCCGGCCCGCTTCCGGCTGGCGCTCGACAACTCCGCCGATTTCGACCGGCCCGAAATCCTCGCGCGCCACGTCGCGTCTGGGGTGCAAAGCCGCGTCGATGTCGGCGCCAACATGGCTGCGTTGGCAGACCTGCCGGTGCCGGCGGAGCGCCGCGGCTGGCAGCCGCTCGGCCGCGTGATGCTGGAAACCAGGTTCCCGCTCGGCCTGTTCCGCGCCTGGAGCTACGTGCAGCCCGACAGCCGCTGCATGGTCTATCCACGGCCGGAGTCCGGCGCGCTACCACCGCCCGCGCCCAGCGCGCAGGCCGGCGGCGCGCGCGCGCACGCACAGGGCAGCGACGATTTCTCCGGCCTGCGCGCCTACCAGCCATCCGATTCGCCGCGCCACGTCGCCTGGAAGTCCGTGGCGCGAAGCGACACACAGCATTCGCGCAGCGACGACATGCTGACCAAGCAGTTCGCCGGCGACGCAATGGCCGAGATGTGGCTGGACCTGGCCGACCTGCCCGCTTCCCTCGGCCTGGAAGCGCGCCTGTCGCGGCTTACCGGCTGGGTGCTCGCCGCCGAGCGCAGCGGCGCGCACTACGGCTTGCGACTCGCGGGCGCGCAGATCGCGCCCAGCCGGGGCGACGCGCACCGCTCCGCCTGCCTGGAAGCGCTCGCCCTGTTTGAAGGCCAATGAGGGCCCCATGAGCTCGGCGCAGCCGATGCCGCCCGATCAGCGGCCAATGGAGGGGCGCGACCTGGCGATGCTGGCCGCCGGGCTGGCGATCGTGATCGCACCGCACGCGCTGCGCGCGCCATGGTGGCTGACTCTGCTCACCGCGGCGCTGATCGGCTGGCGCGTGGCGGCGCTGGTCAACCGCAGCCTGCTGCCCTCCACCGGCCTGCTGATGGCGATCGTGGCCGTGGGCATGCTCGGCGTCTGGCTCGAATACCGCGCGATCTTCGGCCGCACGCCGGGAATCATGCTGCTGGTGATGTTCGGCGGCCTGAAGATGCTCGAGTCGCGCAACCAGCGCGACGCGGCGGCGCTGGTGTTCCTCACCTGGTTCCTCGCGATCACCAATTTCGTCTATACGCAGTCCATCCCGACCGCGCTGGGAATGCTGGCCGCGGTCGCCACCAGCGTCGCCGCGCTGGTCGGACTGGCCGCGCCGCGGCGCGCGCTGCGCGCCAACTTGCGCACCGCCGCGCTGCTGCTTGGCCAAGCGGTACCGGCGGCGCTGGTGCTGTTCCTGCTGTTTCCGCGCGTGCAGGGTCCGCTGTGGGGCCTGCCGCAAGACGCCTACAGCGCGATGAGCGGCCTGTCGGAATCCATGGCGCCGGGCAGCTTGTCGCAGCTGACGCTGTCAGACGCAATCGCCTTTCGCGTCGACTTCCGCGGCAAGCTGCCGCCGCGGCGCACGCTGTACTGGCGCGGGCCGGTGCTGTGGGATTTCGACGGCCGTACCTGGCGCCTCGGTTCGCCGTCGTTCGCCGACCTGCCGGAGCCGCGCAACGGCACGCGCGTCGAATATTCGGTGCTGATCGAGCCGCACAACCGCAATTGGCTGTTCGCGCTCGAGGCCGCGGCGCTGCTGCCGCCGCGCTCGCGCTACCTGGACGACGGCCAGATCGTCGCGCTGGCGCCGATACGCACGCGCTTGCGCTACGACATGGTTTCGCTTGTCGAAGCGGATCCGGCAGCCGGGAGAGACGAGCGCGCGCTGAACCGCGCGCTGCGCCTGCCGCCGGGCTTCAACCCGCGCGCGCACGCGCTGGCCGAAAGCTGGCGGGCCTCTTCCACCACCGACCTGCAGGTGCTAGCGCGCGCCATCGAGCATTTCCGCGTTGAGCGCCTGCAGTACACCATCGAACCGCGGCTGCTGGGCCGCGATTCGGTGGACGAATTCCTGTTCGACTCGCGCGAGGGCTTTTGCGAACACTTCTCCTCGGCCTTCGTGTTCCTGATGCGCGCGGCCGGAGTGCCTGCGCGCGTGGTGGTCGGCTACCAGGGCGGCGAGACGAACCCGGTGGACGGCCGCTTCACCGTGCGCCAGGCCGACGCGCACGCCTGGGCCGAGGTGTATTTGTCCGGCCGCGGCTGGATCCGCGTCGACCCGACCGTGCTGTCGGCGCCGCGCCGACTGGATGACGGCCTGGCGCGCTCGGTCGCGAGCGAGGGCGCCCTGCCGCTGATCCTGCGGCCGGAGATGGCATGGCTGCGCTCGCTGCGCTACAACTGGGAGGCGCTCACGCACCAATGGAACCTGCTGGTGCTCGGCTACGACCCGGAACGGCAACGCGAACTGATGTCCTGGCTCGGCATGCGCGATGCCGACTGGCTTGAGCTCGCCTCAACCCTGCTTGCGACGCTGGGCGCGTTCGTGCTGCTGCTATTCGCATGGATGCTGGGCCGCCTCGTGCGCCCCGACCCGGTGCAGGCGGCCTGGCGCCATTTCTGCCGCAAGCTTGGCGCCCGCGGCGTGGCGCGCGCCGCGCACGAAGGACCGCGCGACTACGCCGAGCGCGCCGCGCGCAACCTTCCTTCGGCGAGCGAGCCGATCCGACGCATCGCAGCGCTCTACATCGCCTTGCGCTACGGGCCGGCAGGCGGCGCGAGCGCGCAAGGCGAAAGCGTGGTGCAATTGCGCCGCATGATCAAGGAACTCACCTTCGGATGAAGCGGGCACTGCTCTTCGCCCTATTGGTTTTTTTATCCTCGTCCGCAACCCTTGCCGCGCCACCTGCGCAAAAACCGTACGGCAAGCGCGAGGACGTGCAGACCTTCATCCGCCAGATGGTGCAGCAGCACGCTTTCGTCGAGCGCGAGCTGACGTTCCTGTTCTCGCGCGCGCGCCGGGAGCCGGCGATCCTCGCCGCGATCGCGCCGCCGAAGACCGCGCCGATGCGCTCCTGGCAGACCTACCGCGGCCGTTTCGTCAACGAAGCACGCGCCGTCGAGGGCGCGGAGTTCTGGCGCCGCAACGCCGCGGCGCTTGAGCGCGCGGCGCAGGAGCACGGTGTGCCGGCGGAAATCGTCGTCGCCATCATCGGCGTTGAAACGGTGTACGGCCGCCAGATGGGCAACTGGCGCGTGATCGACGCGCTCAGCACGCTCGCTTTCGACTATCCGCCGCGCGCCGAATTTTTCCGCGGCGAACTGGAGCAGTACCTGCTGTTTGCGCGCGAGCAGGGCCTCGACGTGTTCAGCGTGAAGGGTTCGTTTGCCGGCGCCATCGGCATCCCGCAGTTCATGCCCGGCAGTTACCGGCGCTTCGCGGTGGACTTCGACGGCGACGGCGCCACCGACTTGCGCACCAGCGAGACGGACGCGGTCGGCAGCGTCGCCAACTTCCTCGCCAAACACGGCTGGCAGCGCGGCGAACGAGTCAGTTTGCCCGCCCGCGTGGCGGGCGACGCGGGCGTCACGAGCAGCACGAGCGGCACGAGCGGCACGAGCGGCACGTTCCGCGCCCTGGTAGAAGCCGGCATCGAACCCAAAACTCCGCTCGCCGAGCTGAGGCGCTACGGCATCGAGACGCGCACCGACCTGCCGCTGGAAACACCGGTGGCGCTCGTCGAACTGGAAAGCCCGGGCGCGGCCACCGAATACCGCCTCGGGCTGCAGAATTTCTACGTGCTGACGCGCTATAACCGCAGCGTCCTGTACGCCTCAGCGGTCTACGATCTGGCGCAGGAAATCAAAAGCAAGCGCTAGCTAAGGGCAAGTACGCGAAGGGGCTGCCGTCTACGACGGCGGCAGATACTTTTGCGGATCCAGCGGCGTGCCGAAGCGGCGGATCTCGAAGTGCAGCTTGGGCGAATCGGCGTCGCTGCTGCCCATCTCGGCGATTTTCTGGCCGCGCGCCAGATTCTGATCCATCTTCACGAGAATTTCGCGGTTGTGGGCGTAGACCGTGTTGAAACCGTTCTCGTGCCGCACCACGATGAATTTGCCAAGGCCCGGGATCCCCGAACCAACGTAGATCACCCTGCCCGCGGCAGCCGCCACCACCGGGTCTCCCATGTTGCCGGCGATGTCCAATCCCTTGTTGCGCGGCTCGGAGAAACCCGCCACCACCCGGCCCTTCACCGGCCAGATGAAATCGATGGCGTCAGCGGAGCGCTCGGGCATGGCGGTGGGGGCAGCAGCGGGCGCGGGCTTGGCCGGCTCGGGCTTCACTTCGGCGCGCGCATCCGCTTTCGACAGCGCTGCCAGGTTCTGCTCGGAGTACGGCAAGCGCAGCGCCTTCGGTGAAGTTTTCATCCCGCCCTCCGCCGCCGGCCCGGGCGCCAGGGCTGGGCCCGAGCCGAGCGGGCGCGCTTCCAGTTCGCCGGCCTGGCGCACGTTGCCGACCTGAACGCCGGCGGGCTGGTCGGGTGCGGAAATGCGCAGTTCCTGGCCGACACGGAGCTTGGCGGGATCGTCGAGCTTGTTCATTTGCGCCAGCTCGCGGTAGTCGACGCCATTCTCCAGCGCGATCGAATACAGCGTGTCGCCGCGCTTGACGGTGTAAACGCTCGGGCGCGCCGCGGCGGCTGCCGGCTGCTCAGGCTGCACCGCCGGCGGCTTGGCGCGGGCGCCGGGAGCGGGCCGCCGGTCGTCCACCGGCGCGGGCGAGCGCGTGGTGCAGCCGGCGAGCAGAATCGCAATCACAGCAAGCGCGAGCGTTCTCATGCTTTTCCTGCCTGCAGCGGTACGAAGCGCACTGGATCGAGCGCCGTCTCGGTGAATCCCAGCCGGCTGCGCTCCACCAGCACCAGCCGCTGCGCGTCCGCTTTGCCTTCACGCAAGGGCAGGATCATTCTGCCACCGCGCGCGAGCTGCCGTAAGAGGGTCTGAGGCATCTCGGGCGCCGCGGCGGCAAGGATGATGGAGTCGAACGGCGCCGCCTTCTCCAGGCCCGCGCCGCCATCGCCGTAGGCGAGGCGCAGGTTCTTCAGTCGCAGCTCGCGGAGGTTGGCGCGCGCTCGCTCGTGCAGCTCGCGGATGCGTTCGATCGAATACACCTCGGTAGCGAGACTCGCCAGCACCGCCGCCTGGTAGCCGCAGCCAGTGCCGACTTCGAGCACCTTGCCGAGCTCCCTGTTTTGGCGCAGTTCGGCGATCATGCGCGCCACGACGTAGGGCTGGGAGATGGTCTGCCCGTAGCCGATCGGCAGCGCGGTGTCTTCGTAGGCGCGGCTGGCGAGGGCTTCCTCGACGAATAGATGGCGCGGCACGCCGGCCATCGCCTCCAGCACGACCGCATCGGTGATGCCCTGGTCGCGCAGCCTTTCCACCATTCGAGCGCGGGTACGCTGCGAAGTCATGCCGATGCCGGCGACGTTGACGTTGCGGCCCGGGCGCAGCGCGCTCATTTCTTCAGCCACTCGCGGACCGCCGGCAGCTGGGGATGCTGGGTCAGATCGACCTGCAGCGGCGTCACCGAAACCCGCCCCGCGGCGACCGCGTGGAAATCGGTGCCGGGGCCGGCATCCTGCTCGCCGCCGGCGGGGCCGATCCAGTACGCGGTCTCGCCACGCGGTGTTTCCATCTTCACCACCGGTTCCGCGCGGTGGCGGCGGCCCAGGCGCGTGACCTCGACGCCGCCCAGTTCCGCCAGGGCGATGTCGGGCACGTTGATGTTCAGCAGCACCGGCGTCGCGATCGGTGCCCGCGCATGGCGCTCGACCATCTGCAGCGCGACCGCCGCCGCGGTCTCGAAGTGCCTGCCGACCTTGCCGACCAGCGACACCGCGAGCGACGGAATGCCGAACAGGTAGCCCTCGGTTGCGGCGGCGACGGTGCCGGAGTAGATGGTGTCGTCGCCCATGTTGGCGCCGAAATTGATGCCGGACACCACGATATCGGGCAGCGGATCGATCAGGCCGGTGAGCGCCAGGTGCACGCAGTCGGTCGGCGTGCCGTTGACATAGCGGAAACCATTGGCCGCGCGCCGCACCGTCAGCGGCCGGTCCAGCGTCAGCGAGTTCGACGCGCCGGAGCGGTCGCGCTCAGGCGCCACCACCGTCACCTCGCCCAGGGAAGCCAGCCGCTGCGCGAGCAGCGCGATGCCGGGGGAGAAGTAGCCGTCGTCATTCGAAACAAGGATGCGCATCGCGGGAGTTGATTCTATCCGACCGTTAGAATCGGCAGATGAATCCTTCGCCGTCCGTCGCCGATTCGCCCTACGCCTGGATGCGGCTCGTCGTTTCGCTTGCGATCACGGCGCTTAGCGGCGTCGGCATGTACGCAGCCGCGGTCGCGCTGCCCGCGATCCAGGCCGAGTTCAGCGCCGACCGTTCCGGCGCCTCGCTGCCCTATGCCGCGCTGATGGTCGGCTTCGGCCTGGGCGGCATCCTCATGGGACGGCTGTCGGATCGCTTCGGCGTGATGGTGCCGGTGCTGGTCGGCGCGACTGGCCTATCGCTTGGCTTCCTTGCAGCCGGCAACGCCGGCAGCCTCTGGCAGTTCGCGCTCGCCAACGGCCTGCTAATCGGCATGCTGGGCGCATCGGCCGGCTTCGCACCCCTGGTGGCCGACACCTCGCTGTGGTTCAACCGGCGCCGCGGCATCGCCGTGGCGATCTGCGCCAGCGGCAACTACCTCGCCGGCGCGGTGTGGCCGCCGATCCTGCAGCACTATTTCGACACCGTGGGCTGGCGCACGACCTTCACCGGCGTCGGGCTGTTCTGCTTCGCCAGCATCGTGCCGCTCGCTTTCCTGCTGCGGCGGCGTCCACCGGTCCTGACGGCGGGCGAAAGCGCCGCCCAGGCGACCAAGCCGATTGATGTCTCCCGCCCCGCGCTGCTGCTTTTGCTGTGCGTCGCCGGCGTCGCCTGCTGCGTGGCGATGTCCATGCCGCAGGTCCACATCGTGGCCTATTGCAGCGACCTCGGCTTCGCGGCCGCGCGCGGCGCGGAGATGCTCTCCGTCATGCTCGGCTTCGGCATCGTCAGCCGCCTGCTATCGGGCTGGATCTGCGACCGCATCGGCGGCCTGCGCACGCTGCTGCTCGGCTCGGGCCTGCAGGCGGTGGCACTAATGCTGTTCCTGCCCTTCGACAGCCTGGCATCGCTCTACATCGTATCGGCGATGTTCGGCCTGTTCCAGGGCGGCATCGTGCCCGCGTACGCGATCATCGTGCGCGAATACTTTCCGCCCTCCGAAGCCGGCGCCAAGGTGGGCCTGGTGATCATGTGCACGCTGCTCGGCATGGCGCTCGGGGGCTGGATGTCCGGCCTGGTGTTCGACCTGACCGGCTCCTACCGCGCCGCGTTCCTGAACGGCATCGCCTGGAACGCGCTGAATCTGTGTGTCGCTTTCTTCCTGCTTCGCCGCAGCCTTTCCCCGCGCGCTCCGGTTCCGGCCTAGAAGCTCTCGCCGCTACGGCGCTTCGAGGCCGCGCTCGGCGAAGGCACGGCGCCCCGCCGGTCCCGCGAGATAGGCGATCCAGGCGCGCGCCGCCTCGGCCTGCGACGTGCCCGCGACAATCGTCGCCGTGTACGTCGTGTACAGCTGCAGCTCGGCGGGCAGCGGGCCGACCAGCGTCACGCCCTTCACGGGCAGGATTTCGCTGATCTGGTGCACCACCAGGTCCGCCTCGCCCTTCGCCACGCGCTCGGCCGCGTAGCCGCCGGGCACCAGCACCGCCTTCGCCTTGATCTCGGTCTCGATCCCCAGGCGCGCGAGCACGCCAGCGAAGTGCCTGCCGCTGGTGCCGCCGGCGGCCGGATCGATGTACGCCACCGCCCGCGCCGCGAGCAGCGTGGCGCGAAAGGACTCGACGCTCGAGATATCGGGCCGCGGCGCGCCCTCGCGCACGCCGACGCCCACGCCCGTCTTCGCCAGCGCAACAGACGCGCCGGCGGCAACAATGCCCGCCTTCTCCAGCTCGGCAATCACCGCGGGCGTGACAATGACGACGTCGGGCCGGGTTCCTTCCTTCATTCCCGCCTTGAGCTTTTCCAGGATCTGCCCCGCCGTGCCGTAGTCGAATCGAATGACGTGGCCCGATTCGCGCTGGAAGGGATCGATAAGCGGCGCGATTGAACCGCGCGCCGCGCCGGCGCAAAGGACACCGATGTCGACGGCCTGGCAAGGGATGGCAAAGAGACACAGGGCGATAATTCCGAGCAGTTTCATCCGGCCAGGGCCTCCTCCACCAGCTTGCGCAAGCGCGGCACCAGCGCCAGGGCGAGCGCCGCCTGCTGCCCCTGCGGCGACATCTTCGGCCAGGTTTTGCGCAGGATGTCGACGACCTTGTCGTCCGGGTGCTTGGCGGCGAACGGCGCGAACTCGTACTCGAGAAAGACCAGGCAGGTCACGTCCTCCAGCGTCTGCGCCTCCGCGTCGTGCTTCATGCGCTCCTTCTTGATAAGCGATTGCACGCGCTTCACGGCATCGGCTTCATAGCCCGCCTGCACGAGGAGCTCCCCGGCGAGCGCAGCGTGCGCGAGCGACTCCTGCTTGCGCCAGCTCAGGTAGCCGACTTTGCCCTCGGGAAAGTCCGCGCGCGCGATCGCCCAGCGGCGCAAATGCTGGCAGCGCGTCGCTAAACGCAACGAGTCGGAGGCTTGCGGCACGAGCTTCGCGAGCCGGGCGCTCATGCGCTGCGCGTAGACGAGTTCCTTCGGCTGCCCGGCGTCCCGCTCCGGATCGCCCGCGTGCACCGCGTCGATCGCGGCCATCGCGCGATCGAAGCGTTCGGTCACCAGGGTTCCATCCAGGGGCGCTGATCGAGCTCGTGGGTCCAGGCGCTGCGCGACTGCTGGTGCAGCCGCCAGTAGTTCTCGGCGATCGCCTCCCCGGCCCCTACAACTAGTGCAACTTTGCTCCCGGCCATCGCGTCGCCTCCCAGTTGGTTGCGGCCAGACGTAGAATAACCCCATGAATCGCACGTTCCTTGCAGCCCTCATCCTCGGCGCTCTATTCGCCGCCACCACCGCCCGGTCCCAGGCCCCGCAGACTCCGGACGCAAAGCCCGCCGCCGATGCCAAGCAGGAACCGGCGGCCCCGGCTGCACCGCGCCCGGGCGACCAACCCGATCCGAAGATCATCGAAGATCTCATGGGCTGCCTCGCCACGGGCCTGACCCAGGACTGGAAACGGGCCTGGTTCGTGATCCGCGAAACCAGGCGCGACAAAACGGGCAAGGACCGCCAGTACGAGGGTAATTTCTTCTACGCCACCGACGTTAGCGACCGCAAGGGCAAGCGGCTGAAGATCTGCGGTCCGGAAAAAATTCTCGAAGGCGTGGGCAAGCTGAACGAATACCTGCCGGGCGATCAGCAGCGCTGGACCGGCGCGACATTCTCGTTCTACCGCGACGGCCGCTTCGAAGTGGCCTACGACTTCACGCCGCCCAAGCCGGCAGCCAAGTCCGCGGCGAAGAAAAAGCAGGAAGCCGCGAAGTAGAAAGAAAGGAAAACGGGAAGGAATTGGTCGGGGCGAGAGGATTTGAACCTCCGACCACCTGCACCCCATCAGTGGTCGTGTAATGGGGCATATTGTTAATCAACACCTTGCAGCGCTCGCCTGCCCCATTTAACGGCCCAAAGAGTCTGAGGAAATCGCAGCGACCGGAAAAGCAGTGACCTTTTGGCTACAGTCAGCGGCGGCAGGGCACCCCATCGGACCCTGCCGTTGTTATTCCTATTTAGGTATAATGCGCCATGGCTGAAGGGGCGCCCGTCCAAATGCGGGGTTTGGAGTGGATCGGGAGCACGAAGAAGGATCTCCTGGCGCTGCCGGAAGAGGTGGTGAACGTCTTTGGCTATGCGCTCTATCTCGCCCAGACGGGTAGCAAGCATGACCAGGCAAAACCGCTGCGCGGCTTCGGGTCCGCCGGGGTGCTGGAAGTCGTCGAGGACCGGCGCGGCGATACCTATCGGGCCGTATACACGGTCCAGTATGCGGCCCGCGTGTTCGTGTTGCACGTGTTTCAGAAGAAATCCAAGTCCGGGATCGCGACGCCTAAACCGGACCTGGACCTGATCAGGAACAGACTGAAAGTGGCGGCCAAGCGCGCCAAGGAGCTGGAAGATGAGCAAACGAAGAAACATTGATGGTAGGGAAATCCACGAAGGCAGCGGCAACGTCTACCGCGACCTCGGCTATCCGGACGCGGACGAAATGCTGGTCAAAGCGCAGCTCGTTGCCAAGATCAGCGAAATCATCCGCAGCCAGGAGCTGACGCAGGTCGAAGCCGCCAGAATTCTCGGCGTCACGCAGCCGAAACTTTCCGGCCTCCTGCGCGGACAGTTCCGCGGAATCTCCGAACGCAAATTGATTGACTGCCTGACGAGCCTGGGGCGAGACGTCCAAATCGTAGTGAAAAACTCGCCACGGCGCCGCGCGGCGGGCAAGCTCAGCGTCGTCTTCGCCTGAAATGAGACGCAGGGCTCCGACGAAGACGGCATATGCAGAGAACGCTCTGCGCCAGCATGCGCGCTCGCACGGGGAGACGGCTCACCTGACCAGTTCCAAATCCAACCTGCGGCGGTTGAGATCCGCTCACACCGAGATTGAGACGGAGATTGCCAAACACTTGATAGGCTGACCCGGCCAGGTGAGCGGCTACATTGTGGCTACAGTCAGAAATAAAAACGGCCTCCTGATCGGAAGCCGTTGAATTTTCTTGGTCGGGGCGAGAGGATTTGAACCTCCGACCACCTGCACCCCATGCAGGTACGCTACCAGGCTGCGCTACGCCCCGAGAGACTGCATTTTAACCCACGCAAGGTATGCCGCGGAGGTTACTGCGGCGTACGCAGCGCGTCGAGCAGTTCGCGCAATTCGCGCTTGAGCGTGGCGGTGTCTGAATCGGCGCCCGGCGCAGCGCGCGCGCGTGCGCTGCTGTCGTGCCGCTCGTCGCCGGTCAATGCGTTGTCAAGGCGGTTGCGGGCTCCGCTGATGGTGAAGCCTTCCTCATAGAGCAACTCGCGGATGCGCCGGATCAGCAGCACTTCATGGTGCTGGTAGTAGCGCCGGTTGCCGCGGCGCTTGACCGGCTTGAGCTGGGTGAACTCCTGTTCCCAATAGCGCAGGACGTGCGGCTTCACCCCGCAGAGATCGCTTACCTCACCGATGGTGAAGTAGCGCTTCGCGGGGATCGGCGGAAGATCAACTTTCCTGCGGCTTGGCTCCATGGCGCGACTTCTCGACCATGGCTTTGAGTTTCTGGCTGGCGTGGAACGTCACGACGCGGCGGGCGCTGATCGGAATTTCCTCGCCGGTCTTGGGGTTGCGGCCCGGCCGCTGCGGCTTGTCGCGCAGCTGGAAATTGCCGAAACCGGAGAGCTTGACGCTCTCGCCCCGCTCCAACGCTCCCCGGATTTCCTCGAAGAACGCTTCCACCATGTCCTTTGCCTCGCGCTTGTTCAGCCCGACCTTTTCAAACAACAGATCGGCCAGTTCGGCCTTGGTCAAAGTCATTACAACTCCCTGATAGTTCTGAGTAATTTATTATTATGACCGCAGGATGGCACCAAAACGCCGCCCCCACAGCTCAACCAGCGCATCGCGCGCCAAATCGGCCTCCACATCCGTGAGGGTTCGTTCAGTATCTTGCATAACTACCCGGAACGCAAGGCTTTTTCTCCCGGGAGGCAGGCTGGAGCCCTGGTACAGATCGAACACCCCAACCTCCCTGACGATGGCCGGTTTTTCGGCCCGGGCCGCGTCCAAAAGGGCCCGCACCGGCACCCCTGCATCGACCAAGACGGCAATATCGCGAAGGACAGGGGGAAACTTGGAGGGCAGGTTCGGGTGCGGCAACGGCGCGGCCGCGAGGCATTCCGCCTCCAGCTCGAACAGCTGGACAGGTTGCGGTAGTTCGTACTTCTGCTGCCAGCGCGGATGCAGCTCCCCCAGCCATCCGGCAGGCACGCCGTCGATCAGCACCCTTGCCGAACGCCCTGGATGCAGTGCCGGATGCGGGGCGGCCTCGACGCGGAGCTCCCTTGGCGCGCAGATGGCCTCAAGGTCGGCTTTCACGTCGTAGAAATCCACGCCGCGCGTCGGCTTCGCGCCCCACTGCTCCTCAATCGCCGGGCCGAAGGCGCCGCCGCCGATGCGGACCGGTTGGCGCAGGCCGGCCACCGACAGCGGTCCATCGACCGCCGCGGGATCGTGCAGGAAAACCCGGCTGGTTTCGAACACGCGGATGCGTCCAAGCCTGCGCGCATGGTTGGTCCGGATGTTGGCGACCAGCGAGCCGAGCAGGGTTGTGCGCATCACCGAGGCCTGGCTGGCGATCGGGTTCAGCAGCCGGATCGGATCGGCCACGCCCGCGAAATCCGCCTCCCAGGCGGGCTCGACGAAGGAGAAATTGATGGTCTCCTGGTAGTCGCAGGCGGCGACGCGCTCGCGCAGCTCGTGCAGAGAGCGCCGCGCCTCGGGCCGCGCGCGCATCTGCGCCGGTGCGCGCGGCGGCTGCGCCGGAATATTGTCGAAGCCATGCACGCGCGCCACTTCCTCGATCAGGTCTTCTTCGATGGCGATGTCGAAGCGGAAACTGGGTGGGTTTACCGCAAAAATGCCGTTTGTATCTTTATACGAAAAACCAAGCCGGTGAAAAATTGATCCAATTTCACCGGCATCAACAGATATTCCCAAAACTCTCCGTGCCCTCGCCACGCGCATCTTCACCGGCTCGCGCTTCGGCAGGCGCTTAACCAGGTCCACGGTCGGGCCGGGCTCGCCGCCGCAGATCTCCAGGATCAGCTGCGTCGCGCGCTCGATGCCCTCGACATTGTTGGCGAAATCCACGCCACGCTCGAAGCGGTGCGAAGCGTCGCTGGCGAAGTTGTAGCGCCGCGCGCGCCCGGCGATGGCCTCGGGAAAGAAGAACGCCGACTCCAGGAACAGGTTCCGGGTGGTGGTCTCGGCCTTCGTGGATTCGCCGCCCATGATCCCGGCCAGGCCGATCGGCCCCGAATCGTCGGCGATGCAGAGTACGCCCGCGTCCACGTCCTCCGTCTGTCCGTTGAGCAGCAGGACCTTCTCGCCCACGCGGCCCCAGCGCACGTCGATCGCGCCGCGCAGCTTGTCCTGGTCGTAGACATGCAGCGGCCGGCCCAGCTCCAGCATCACGTAGTTGGTGACGTCCACCAGTGCCGAGATTGAACGCTGCCCGGCCCGCTCCAGGCGCTGCCGCATCCACGGCGGCGTCGGCGCTGCTGCATTGACATTGCGGATCACTCGCCCGGCAAAACGGCCGCAGCCTTCAGCATCGGTGATGCCGAAAGGATGCGTGGATTTGTTCTTCTCGGGAATTTTCCTGATTTCCGCTTTCTCAAGCCTGGCGCCCGTAAGCGCCGCAACCTCGCGCGCAATTCCCAGAACCGAAAGGCAGTCGGCGCGGTTCGGCGTCAGCTTGAACGTCAGCACGTGCTCGTTCAGCTGCAGCGCCTTGTAGACGTCCTCGCCCGGCGTGGCTCCGCCATCCAACTCGAGCAGTCCCGAGTGGTCCTCGGAGAGCCCCAGCTCTCTCGCGGAACACAGCATCCCCTCGCTGTCCACCCCGCGAAGATTCGACTTCTTGATTTCCAGCTTGCCGAGAACCGTGCCGACCGTGGCGAGCGGGGCTTTCATGCCGGCGCGCACATTCAGCGCGCCGCAAACCACTTTCAATTTTTCCCTGCCGGCGTTTACGGTGCAGACGGTGAGCTTGTCGGCGTTCGGATGGCGCTCGACCGTGAGGATTTCGCCCACCACCACGCCGGTAAACGGCGCTACATAGGGCGCGCAGGACTCGACTTCCAGCCCCGACATCGTGAGCAGGTGCGCGAGCTTGTCGATGTCGAGTTTGAATTCGACGAAGCTCTTGAGCCAATTCTCCGGAATATTCACGAGAATTGCCTCAGGAAACGCAGGTCGCCGTCGAAGAACAGGCGCAGGTCGTCGATGCCATAGCGCAGCATCGTCAGGCGCTCAAGGCCGGAGCCGAACGCGAAACCGATGTAGCGCTCGGGATCGAGGCCAAAGTTGCGCACCACCTGCGGATGCACCTGGCCCGCGCCCGAGAGCTCCAGCCAGCGCCCTTGCAGCGGCCCGGAGCTGAACTGCAGGTCGATTTCGGCCGAGGGTTCGGTGAACGGGAAGTAGGAGGGCCGGAAGCGCACCTGCAGGTCGTCCGACTCGAAGAAGCGGCGCAGGAAATCGACGTACACGCCCTTCAGGTCGGCAAAGCTGATGTCCTCGTCGATCCACAGGCCCTCGACCTGGTGGAACATCGGCGAATGAGTCGCATCCGAGTCGACGCGGTAGGTGCGACCTGGCGCGATGACCTTGATCGGAGGCTTGTGCATGCGCGCATAGCGCATCTGCATCGGGCTAGTGTGGGTACGAAGCAGAAGCGGGAGCCCCTTCGCGTCTTTCATGTCGACGTAGAAGGTGTCCTGCATCGAACGTGCCGGATGGTTCTCCGGATTATTCAGGGCAGTGAAGTTGTACCAGTCGGTCTCGATCTCGGGGCCATCGGCAACGTCGAAGCCGATCGAGCCGAAAATCTCCTCGATGCGGCGCCAGGTGCGGCTGATCGGGTGCAGGCCGCCGCGGCCGCGGCCGCGGCCC
>JANXUV010000047.1 GCA_025356085.1 Betaproteobacteria bacterium | reverse complement strand
CGATCCAATCGTAGAAGCAACGATCTACCGGTAGATCGGACGTAATGCTGGCAGATCGCTACGCCGACTTCTCCCGCATGGTGACGAACTCTTCGGCCGCGGTCGGGTGGATGCCGATCGTCGCGTCGAACTGTGCCTTGGTGGCGCCGAGCTTCACAGCGATGGCGATGCCCTGGATGACTTCGCCAGCGTCCGGGCCGAGCATATGCGCGCCGACCACGCGCTGGCTCTCGGCATCGACCACCAGCTTCATGAAGATGCGCTCTTCGCTGTTGCCCATGGTGTGCTTGAGAGAGCGGAACGCCGACTTGTAGATATCAACCTTGCCATGGCGCTCGCGAGCTTTTTCTTCCGTGAGCCCGATGGTGGCGAGGTTCGGGTGCGAGAACACGGCGGTGGGAACGTTCTCGTGGTCCACCGGCGTGGGCGTGCCACCGAACAGCGTCTTCGCCAGCGCCATGCCTTCGGAAGTCGCCACCGGCGTGAGGTTCAGGCGGTTGGTGACGTCACCGATGGCGTGGATCGAAGCCACGGAGCTCTTCGAATAGTTGTCGACGACGATGGCGCCGTCGGCTGCCAGCTTGACTTCCGAAGCCTCCAGGCCGAGGTCGGCGGTGTTGGGTTTGCGGCCGGTGGCGAACAGGACAAGATCGAATTCGCCGGTCGAGCCGCCTTCAAACGTGATCTTCAGGCCCGGCTCGATTTTCGCGGGATTTTTCTTGAACTGGATCGCAACCCCTTTCCTGGCCATTTCCTCGCCGAGCTTCTGGCGGATGTCGGCGTCGAAACCGCGCAGCAGGTGCTCGCCGCGGTAGGCAAGCGTCGTCGCCACGCCGAGGCCGTTGAAGATGGAAGCGAACTCCACCGCGATGTAGCCGCCGCCGACCACCAGCGCGCGCTTGGGCAGTTTCTCGAGGTGGAAGGCTTCGTTCGAGGTGATTGCGAGATCGGCGCCGGGAATGTCGGGCTTGTGCGGCCACGAGCCCGTCGCGACGAGGATGTGCTCCGACGAGTAGCGCTTGCCGTCGACCGAGACGGCATGCGGGCCGAGCACGACCGCGCGCCCGCGCAGGATGGTGGCGCCGGCGTTGGTCAGGGCGCGCTCGTAGACGCCGTTCAGGCGGTCGATCTCACGGTCCTTGTTGGCGAGCAGTCGCGTCCAGTCGAAGGTCGGCTCGGCGATGTTCCAGCCGAAATCGGCCGCTTCCTTCAAGTCCCCGCGCACGTGCGCGGCATAGGAGAACAGCTTCTTCGGGATGCAGCCGACATTGACGCAGGTGCCGCCGAAGCGCCCGGATTCGGCGATCGCCACGCGCGCGCCGAGATTGGCCGACACGCGGCTGGCACGGACGCCGCCGGAGCCGCCGCCGATGGTAAAAAGGTCGAAGTCGAACGCCAGGAGACTGCGGGAACTACTTGAGGTTCTTCAGGTTCATCCCGACGAGGTCCAGCAGCGCGGCCAGCTTCATGTGCTGGGGCTTGTCCGCCAGCCACTTGATGGCATTGTTGACGCGCTGCTCGATCTGCGCGGCCGGCATGCCCTCGATGCCCATGAACATCTTGGCCAGGTCCGTCAGGCCGGCATCCGCCGCGGCGCCGCCGGCTTCGCGGAGCTTGGCCTCGATCGCCGCGCGGTCGAGGTTGGTCACCAGCTTCATGGTCGGTTCGTTGCTCATGGCGCACTCCTCTTGTCATTAAGTATATAGCGTCCGGATGCCTGTCGGGCACGCCCCTCGGCCACCAGCTTGTCCAGGTGCGCGGTGAGAGAACGCATCGCCACCGGATGCAGCCTGGGTGAAATTTCGTCATAGACATCGGCCACCAGTTCTTCCAGCGTCGCGGGACCGCGCCGCTGCAGCGCGGCAGCAACCTTGGCTTCGCGCGCCAGCCGGTGCGTAATCAAACGTTTGACTTCCTTATGCGGCGCGCCGATCAGGTAGCCGTGCCCCGGCGCGAAGATGGCCGCGTCCAGGGCCAGCAGGCCTTCCAGCGACGTGAGGTAAGCGCGCATGTCGCCGTCGGGCGGGTTGATCACCACCGTGGACCCCTGCATCACGTGGTCGCCGGAGAACAGCATTTTCGTTTCTTCCAGCAGGTAGCACAGGTGGTTGGAG
>JANXUV010000030.1 GCA_025356085.1 Betaproteobacteria bacterium | reverse complement strand
TCTGGAAGAACCTCGCGCTGGTGAGCTACGCGATCGCCTGGCTGCTGAATCGGCAGCGCGCGCGGGATTTCGGCGGCCCGTGGCGCACTTCGGACACGCTGGTGCTGCTGTGGATCGGCATTGCCTACCTGGCAGCGGTTTTCGCCGGCCTGGAAGGGCGCGCCATCGCCAAGACCGGAGACGTGGCTGCGTCGGCGCTGCTCTTCTGGATGGTGACCCGCGCGGGCTACGCGGAGCGCGAGCAGCGCTGGGTGCTCGGCGCGCTGGTCGCTTCGCTGCTGATCGGCCTGGCGGTGGGTTACTTCAGGATCTGGAGCGGCATCGGCAAGACCGGCCTGCTGCAACTCTATTCGGTAGGCCATGTGAACCATACCGCGATCTACATCGCGATGTTGTTCGGCGTTTGCGCGAGCTGGTTGTTCGCGCGCTGGCCGGCGTGGCCGGCCGGGTTGCGCTTGGCCGGGCTGGCGGTCACGGGCCTCGCGTTCGCGTCGCTGGTGCCGACATGGAGCCGCGCCGCGCTGGCGATCGGCTTTCTTCTGGTGCTGGTTCTGGCGCTCGCATGGTGGCCGCGCTGGCGCGCGCCGCTCGTCGCAAGCAGCGTCGCCATGGCGCTCGCCGCGGTGCTGCTGGTCGGCCTGGCGCCGGGCGCGCTGCGCAAGCAGGCCGAGGGCGCGGCGACGGAGAATCTGCTCTCGTATCGCGACGCCATCTGGCAGGCCGGTTTCGTCGCTTGGGAGAAATATCCCTGGTTCGGCATCGGCAAGGACAACTACGGCCAAATCACGCTGGAGCGGGTGCGCGCCTGGAGCGGCGAAGCGGGCAAGCCGTACGACGAGTCCCGCTTCGTTTACGCGCCCCACGCGCACAGCCTGTACGTGAATACGCTGGTGGAGCGGGGTGCAGCCGGATTCGCGTCGCTGGTCGCCGTCATGCTTGCGGCCCTGGCGGCCCTGTTGCGCTGCCGCCCGCGGCGGGGCGATGCGGATTTGGCCTGGATTGCCTGGGGCAGCGCGGTGAGCGCCTGGATCGTCACCGCGGGCATCGGCGTGGTGAACACCACGCTGCACCACGAACACGGCCTGCTGGCCGCGCTTCTCTTCGGTCTATGGCTGTCGACGCTACATCCGCGCCGCGCATCCTGATCTTGCGCCGCGACAACATCGGCGACCTCGTCTGCACGACGCCGCTGATCGCCGCCTTGCGCGCGCAACTGCCGGGCGCGTGGCTGGGCGCATTGGTGACGACTTACAACGCCGAGGTGCTGGCGGGCAATCCGGCGCTGAACGAGGTCTTCGTCTACGAGAAGCTGAAGCATCGCAGCGGCGGCCTGCTGTCGCACTTCCGGACGCGCCTGGCGCAAATGTCGAGCTTGCGCGGGCGGAGACTCGATTGCGTGCTGGTCCCAGCGCCCTCGCCGCAGACGCTCAAACTCGCGCGCAGCCTCAATTCGGGACAGGTGATCGCCGCGCCGGGCAGCGTGCCTGCGCGACAGCACGAAGTAGAACGCGCATTTGATCTTGGCAAAACGTTCGGTTTGAGCGGTAAGCCCGGCGCGCTGCAGATATTCGCCGATCCTCAGAAGAAAATCGAGTTGAAAACCCAATTGGGCAACGGCCCATTTGCCGCCATCCACATCAGCGCGCGCCGGCCGGCGCAGCAGTGGCCGCTGGCGCGCTACGCAGAACTGGCGGCGCGGCTGGCGGAGCAGCAGAAGGTGATGCTGCTCTGGGCGCCGGGCGCGAAAGACAATCCGCGCCACCCGGGCGACGACGAGGCTGCCGCGGAAATCCTGCGCACGGTGAAGGGTACGGCGGTAATTCCGTTCCCGACACCCGATCTGAAGACGTTGATTGCCGCACTATCGCTTGCCGATCGCGTGATTTGTCCGGACGGCGGCGCGATGCACCTGGCCGCGGCGCTGGGCAGGCCGGTGGTCGCGCTGTTCGGCGATTCCCCGGTCGAGCGCTGGCGGCCCTGGGGCGTGCCGCACCGCGTGGTGCGACCGGACTCGCACGACCTCGCGGATCTGCCGCTCGAGCCGGTGCTCGAAGCGTTCCGGGCTCTCGGCTGAATTCATGAAGATCGCCGTCACTGGCGCCACGGGATTTCTCGGCAATGCGGTGGTGCCCGCGTTGCGCGCACGCTCGCATGAGGTCGCCACGCTGGATCGGACGTCGATCGGCGACATAGCCATGGTCGCGGACTGGTCGGCGCGACTTGCCGGCATGGATGCGGTCGTGCATCTCGCCGCCCTCGCGCATGCGCGCGGTGTCGCTGAGGCGCGCCTGCGCGCGGTCAATGTCGAAGCCTCCGTTGCGATCGGCAGGGCCGCTGCCGCCGCCGGCATCCGAATGCTGTTCATGAGTTCGGTGAAGGTGCTGGGAGAAGAAACGACAGCTCAGCCCTTCAGCGATGCGAGTCCGCTGGCGCCGCTGGACGCCTACGGGCGCGCCAAGTCGGCGGCGGAAGCGGCGTTGCGCGCCATTCCCGGATTGCGCCTCACCGTGCTGCGCCCGCCGCTGGTCTATGGCCCCGGCGTGCGGGCGAATTTTCTTTCCCTGCTAAATGCTGTGGCGCGCGGCTGGCCGCTGCCACTGGCGAGCATCGACAATCGCCGCAGCCTGATCGGCGCGGGCAATCTTGCGAACGCTGTGGCGCGCTGCCTCGAGGCGCCGCGAGCCAGCGGCAAGACGTTCGTCGTGAGCGATGGCGCAGCCGTGTCGACGCCGGCATTGTGTCGGGCGATGGCTGACGCGCTCGGGCGTCCGCTGCGGCTGTTTGCGTTTCCGCCCGCGCTGCTGGAACTCGCGCCGCCGGCGCGCAAGCTCACGCGTTCGCTGGTGAT
>JANXUV010000056.1 GCA_025356085.1 Betaproteobacteria bacterium | reverse complement strand
GAGCGCGGACGCATCGATGTAGCGCCGGGTGTCGTCGAAGTACTGGCCTGTCTCCGGGTCGATGCCGCGCACCGCGCCGACCATTTCAGAGGCGAACAGAATGTTGTCGGCCGGGATCACCTTCAATAGCAGGTCGATGCCCGGCTGGTGGTAGACACAGGTGTCGAAGTAGACGTTCTTCAGCAGATGGTCCTTCAGCAGCGGCTTCTTCATGTCCTGCGCGAGACCCCGGTACCTGCCCCAGTGATAGGGCACGGCGCCGCCGCCATGCGGGATGACAAAGCGCAGCGTCGGGAAATCCTTGAACAGATCCCCCTGGATGAGCTGCATGAACGCTGTGGTATCGGCGTTGATGTAGTGCGCGCCGGTGAAATGGAAGGCCGGGTTGCAGGAAGAGCTCACGTGCACCATCGCCGGTACGTCCAGTTCGACCAGCTTCTCGTAGAGCGGGTACCACCACTTATCCGTCAGCGGCGGCTCCTTCCACCAGCCGCCCGAGGGATCGGGGTTCAGGTTGCAGCCAACGAAGCCCAGTTCCTTCACGCAGCGCTCGAGTTCCCGGATGCAATTGGCCGGCGCCACGCCAGGGGATTGCGGCAGCTGGCACACCGCGGCGAAATTCGCCGGATACAAGTTGCAGACGCGGTGGATCACTTCGTTGCACTCGCGCGACCAGGCGATGCTGACCGCTTCGTCGCCGACGTGATGCTCCATCGAGCCGGCGCGCGGCGAGAAGAAGGTCAGGTCCGAGCCGCGCTCGCGCTGAATTTTCAGCTGCGCGCCTTCCAGTGAGTCGCGGATCTCCTGATCGGAGATGTTCAGCTTTCCGGGTTTTTGACCGGCAACCTGCTTCTTTCTCCAATCCCACAACGATTGCGGGGCGGTCGTGTAATGTCCATGGCAGTCGATGATCATTGTGCCGCCATTGTTGTTGAATTTTTATTCTTCAGCAAAAACATGAAACCGATAACGAGGGCGTGCAGGGTGCAGTAGAACGCCCCCGCGATCGCCGGCGGATTGGTGGTCACCAGTCCGACCCAGGGAACTTCACGGTGCCAGGCCCAGTTGCCCAGCGTGGTGCCGTACAGCTCCAGCGTCAGCGTCAGCACGAAGGAGCTGGCGAACAGGCGCGTTTGCGCCGGCAGCGACAACACCGATACCGCAAGCATCAGGAACAGCGGCACCGCCAGCGTGTCCAGCCCGGCGGCCGCGGCGCAAAGGGTATAGAGGGCGGCCGCGCCGAGGATCGCGCGCGCGACCTTTTCCGGCATGCGCCGCATCAGCGAAAAGCCGAGCATCAGCATCAGCGCGTGGCCCGGCGGCACGAACATCGGCACGTTGCCGAGACGGTAGGTGTACAGGCCCCAGACCAGCGACAGGAACAGCTCGCCCGCGGTGGCGATCGCGACGCAGGCGAGATAGAGCCTGCGCTCGGGCGCCGGCAACGGCGCGATCAGGCCGAGGAACAGCCCCCAGACGACCGCGCCGATGACGAGCTGCCCCGGCAGATCGACCTGGATGTCCGCCCAGAGGCCGAGCGCGAGGATGACAATAGCCGCCAGCAGTTTTCCCGATCCCATGGGCGCAAAGGATAAGGCATAACAACTCCCCGGATCAGTTCATGCCGGTTCTTTTCGGCGCCGCCGGATTTTTGTCGAGCACGCTGATCTCGCCCGACAGTTCGGCGCCTTCCTCGACCTTGATGCGCGCATAGCGGATTTTTCCCGAGACGCGGCCGGTGGCGTGCACGATCAGCGGCTTGCGCACGGTGAGCTCGCCCTCCAGCCGGCCGTGGATCACGGCGTTGTCCACCGCCACGGTGCCGCTGAACACGCCTTTCTCGGTGATCTCCAGCACGCGCGCATCCAGGGTCGCTTCGATGCGGCCTTCGACCTGCAGGGTGTCGCAGTCGTTGACCTCCACGCCCTTCATCTTGATGTCGGGGCCGACCACCAGGCGCGCTTCCTTTCGTTCTTCCGGCTTGTCCGTCGAAGGTTTGTCCACTGGGCGATGCGTTTCGTGAGCCGGTTGGACGGCGGGCGCCGGCGCCGGCGGCATCAGGCCGCGTGCCGGTGCGGGATCGGGCGTGCGGAAGAAGCTGTTTTTCTGCAACATGGGTCCTCTCCTTGAAGTTGATCAAGGCGAGATCGCACGCAGGGTTCGTGCCCGTTTGCGCCGCCAACGCAATCAACTACTTGCGTTGTGCCGCGTCGCCGGACTACGACAGGAATTCGCGCAGCACGCGGCCGGGAAGCCGCTTCGACGTGGACAATTCGGGCCTCGCGCCGCGCTCGTCGGCGATGCGTACGCCGTTGACCCAGACGCCATGCACTCCGATGGCCGGCGTGATCAGGCGAGTGCCTCCGGCGGGAAGGTCCTGAACGCGCTTTTTCGCCCCTCGGTTCACCGTTGCCGGGTCGAAGAGCAGGAGATCGGCGGCGTAGCCGGTTTTCAGCACGCCACGCTTTGGAATTCCGAATATCGAGGCGGGGTGGGCGGTGATTTTGTGGACTGCATCTTCAAGCTTCAGGATTCCGAGATCGCGCACCCAGTGACCCAACAAATGCAACCCGAAGCCGGCGTCGTTGAACAGCGTCAGGTGCGCGCCCGCATCCGAGAGCGAAACCAGCGAATGCGGGTGGCGCAGCATCTCGCCGACCGCCGATTCATCGGAATTGAGCAGCAGCGCGCTGAATTCGGTGTCGAGGTCCTCGGCAATGGCGAGGTCGAGCATGGCGTCCAGCGGATCGGCGCCGGTGGCGCGCGCCATCTCGGCCACCGTCTGCTGCTGCCACTTGCGGTTCTCAGGCCGGCCGACGTTTTCCACGTAGACCTTGTCCCACTCGCCGTTGAACAGGCGCGTGGCAACCGGCGGGCCGTTGATCTCCGCGCGCACTGCGCCCCGGAAGGCCCTGTCTTTCAATGCCGATCTGTATTTTTCTCCTGAAAGAGAGAGCACGGGCTTCCAGGCTGCAAGGCCCTCGAAGGTGTAGGGCGAGTGCAGCGTGAAGTCCATCGTGAGCGCGCAGCACGATATCGCGCCATGCAACTTGCGCCCGCGTGTGTTGGCGGCGGTGATTTTCTCCAGGTCGTCGAACACCCCGCGCGGATTGGTATTGTTGTGAAGCAGCGCGGCGACGACCACCGGCCGGCCCGAGTCGGCAGCGAGTTCTTCCAGGAATTCAACCTTGGTCTGGCCGCCCTTGGTGAGCATGAACACCCCACGGCCGGCTTCCTTCAGGCAGCCGACCAGCGTGCGCAATTCGTGGTCGTCGGCGAGGCGCGAAGGCATCGGAATGCCGCCGTGGCCGTTGTGATTGGGCGAGGTGGAGGTCGCGAAGCCGATCGCGCCGGCGCGCATGCCCTCGAGCACAATGTCCTTCATCTTCAAGATTTCCGCCCCGGTTGCGGCGCGCTTCGGCGCCTCTTCGCCCATCACGTAGGTGCGCACCGAGGAATGACCGACGAAGCCGGCTACATTGAGCGCCACGCCCTGGCGTTCCAGCATGCTGAAGAACTCGGGCACCGATTCGAAGTCCCAGCGCGTGCCGGCGCGCAGCACCTCGATGGCCATGCCCTCGACCTGAGTCAGGTTCCTCAGGATCAGGTCGCGGTCGTCGGGGCGGCAGGGCGCGATGGTGAAGCCGCAGTTGCCGATCACCGCCGTGGTGACGCCGAGAGAAGAGGAAGGCGAGGCGAGCGGATCCCAGGTGAGCTGCGCGTCGTAGTGCGTGTGGTTGTCGATGATGCCGGGCATCAGCGCCAGGCCTGAGGCGTCGATGGATAGTTTCGACGTTCCGAGGTTTCGCCCTATCCCGGTTATTTTTTCTTCAGTAACGGCAAGGTCACCAACCTTCGGCGCGGAACCCAAGCCGTCGAGAAGGAGGGCGTTTCGAATGATCAGGTCGTGCATGCCTCTATACTAGCGCCTGTATGGAAATATTCGACCTGAAAGGCAAAACTGCGATCGTCACCGGCGCCGCGCGCGGCATCGGTAAGGCGACCGCCGACCTGTTGGAGAAGGCCGGCGCCAGGGTTTCCCGCATAGATCTGGACGCGGGCATCGTCTGCGACGTCGCGGAGGAGAAGCAGATCGAGAGAACCTTCAAGGACATCGGGCCGGTAGACATCCTGGTCAACAACGCCGGCATCGCAGTGCGCAAGCATTCGCTCGACATCACGCTGGCAGAGTGGGAAAAGGTGATCGGCACCAACGTGACGGGAGTGTTCCTCTGCTCGCGCGTCGCGGCGCGTGGCATGAAGGAGAAGGGCGGCGGGGCCATCGTGAACCTCGCCTCCATCATGGGTTTCTCCGGCGGCATTTTTCCAAACCCCGCCTACCAGACCTCGAAGGGCGCAGTGGTCAACATGACGCGCGCGTTGGCGCTCGAGTTCGCGCCACTCGGGATCCGCGTCAATGCGGTGGCGCCCACCTTCGTGCGCACGCCGCTGACAGCGCCGATATTTTCGAACCCGGAAATCCTGGACAAAGTCATGCAGCACACGCCGCTCGGCGTGCTGCCCGAGGTAGAGGACATTGCCGCGGCGATCTTGTTCCTCGCCGGTCCGGCGGCCCGCTGCATCACTGGTGTCACACTGCCAGTGGATTCCGGATACCTCGCAAGATGATGTTTTCGCGAAAAATTCGACACTTCGCTGGCTTCGCCGCCGCGTTCGGCATCGCGTTGCAGGCGCTCTGGCCGATCATTGCCCAGGCCCGGCCCGGGGATTCGATTTCCGTTCCGATCTGCTCGGCGGAAGGGGTCAGGCACTCGATCGAACTGCCGCTCGGCAGGAATCAAACCGGGAAGAGCGCCGAACACTGCAAACTATGTGTGCTCGGGGATGGGAAAGCCGTATTGCATTCGGCAGTCGATTTTGTTTTTGTTCCGCGGGAAACAAGCCATCAGGTCGTAACGCCCCAATATCCGTATCTAGAGCGGCTCCAGCTTTTATCCGCCCATCCAAGGGCGCCCCCGCAAGTCTCCTGAACGTCGCCGCGCCCGCCGGGCGTGGTGTATTTCGTTTCAGGAGGAAAGATGAAATTGTTTCGCGCGGCCGTGGCCGCATTGCCGTTAGTTGTATCCGCCCAGGCGTTCGCGTCCTGCGGATCGGCGTTTTGCCTGACCAACACCAACTGGGATTCCCACGGCGCCTGGTCGCAGCCCGGGTTTCGTGTCGATGTTCGCTACGAGAGCGTCACGCAGGATCAGCCAATGTCCGGGAGCAAGAAGATCGCGGTGGGCGCGATACCGGAAGATCATGATGAAGTCAGGACAACGAACCGGAACTGGCATGCCGCCCTCGACTACACGTTCAATGCGGACTGGGGCGTGAGCGTCGCGTTGCCGATGGTCAGGCGGGATCACCTTCACCTGGAAAACGATTTCGCCGCCGGCACGCAGGCGCCCGAGTCATGGAAATTCAGCAAGCCCGGCGATGCGCGTGCCATCGCGCGATACCGGATCGCGACGTTGGAGGGCGCCGATCACGGCATCGGCACGGTCGGCATGAATTTCGGGCTCAAGCTTCCGACGGGCAGCACCAATGTTCGCAACGAGGACGGCGAGCGGGCCGAACGCACGCTTCAGCCCGGCACGGGGACGACGGATGCGCTCATCGGGGCCTACTATGCGCAGCTGTTGCCGATGAAGGATCTTTCCTGGTTCGCGCAGGCACTCGTTCAGGTGCCGCTGAATCAGAATGAAGGCTACAAGCCGGGCGCGCGGTTTTCCTTCGATGCAGGGCTGCGCTACGGCCTCACGAGCCGGTTGGACCTCATGCTGCAATTCAATACCCTGTTCCGGGGGCGCGATTCCGGCGCCAACGCCGAACGAGACAATTCGGGCGGCAGGTCCTGGTTCCTGAGTCCGGGTGCGAGCGTTGCATTGACAGACGATGTGCGGCTCTATGGCTTCGTCCAGGTTCCGCTCTACCAATATGTGAATGGCGTGCAGCTCGGCACCAGGCCGGCTGCGATGCTGGGCCTGAGCGCGAAATTCTAGTTCCCGGTGATACAGTGCCTGCTCAGGAGAAAATCATGCACCCGAAAACACGCTTCCTGTTCACCGCTTCCATGGACGTCGACGCCGGCAAGGAAGCCCTGTTCAACGAGGTCTACGACACCGAGCACGTGCCCGAGCTGCTGAAGGTGCCGGGCTGCCTCGCCGTGCACCGCCTCACGCTGCAGCCACTCAAGCTCGCCATCGGCGGCGAGGTGAAGAGCATCGTCTTCGACGACGAGCCCAAATACAGTGCGATCTACGAGCTGGAGAGCGCCGAGGTGCTCACCAGCAGTGCGTGGGCGAAGGCGGTCGAGGTCGGCCGCTGGGGCGCGCAAGTGCGCCCGTACACGAAGAATCGCAGGCATACTCTTCGCAAGGTTGCTGGTCGATAAAGGGGCGTTTATGAAACATGCTTTTGTTCTCCTGGTTCTTTTTTCAATACTTCAAACGGCACAAGCGCAAACGCTGCCTGCCGGACCCAAGGTCACGGTTTCCGCCGTCACTCAGGTGGCGCCGACGATGCCGCAATACACGCGGGTGGACCTGCCGATGCTGCGCGAGCTCGCGCGCAAGGAAAGCGGCGGCCGCGTCGAATTCAACCTGAAGAGCTGGCCAGAGATGAACGTGCAAGGGCCGGAGCTCATCCGCCTGGTGCGCTCGGGCCAGGTGGACATGGGCGCCGCGCCCCTGACCACGGTTTCCGGCGATGTCCCCATCCTGGATGGCATCGATCTGGCCGGCTTGAATGCGGACATGGGCCAGGCCCGCAAGGTCGCCAACGCGCTGATCGGAATCGCGAACAAGGACCTCGAAAAGATCGGCGTCAAGCTGGTTGCGATGTATCCGTTTCCGGCGCAGGTTTTTTTCTGCAGGAAACCCGTTGCCGGCCTCGCCGATCTCAAGGGATTGAAGATCAGGACCAACGGTCCGTCGGCCTCGGATGCGGTCAATTTCCTCGGTGGCCAGCCAACGGCGATCGCTTTCGGCGAGGTCTACACCGCGCTCGAGCGCGGCACGGTGGATTGCGCGATCACCGGCACCGGCAGCGGCAATGCCGTGAAGTGGTATGAAGTGACAACGCATTTGTATACGCTGACCACCGCCTTTTCGACCTCCGGCTACTTCGTCAA
>JANXUV010000021.1 GCA_025356085.1 Betaproteobacteria bacterium | reverse complement strand
TGCCAGCCCGCACCGGCGACGAGGCCGGCGCAGGCGCTGGTCGACAAGCTGATCGCGGCGCAGATGGCGCGCGGCGCGCCGCCGCCGGGGCGGGCGTTCGACAACCTCTTTACCAATAGCGGCTCGCGAGGCGACATAAGCCCCATTGTGCGCCTTCAAACCAGGACCGGGGAGCGGGAGAATGGGCAAAGCGTGCAGCGCCGCGTGGCCAGAGGCGGATAGACTTTCCTATCCGTTGCGCAGTTCGTCGAGCGCGCGGGTGATGGCGGCGGCGTCGAACTGGTCTTTGGGACGCGTGCCGGACTTGGTCTTGAGCAGGCCTTCGAGATTCAGTACGCGAACGCGGATACCATCGATCACTATGTCCCGAATGTATTCCCGCAACGCATCCCAAGGCACGCCTGCGGCCGACGGCAGCACGTCGACCGTGAACTCGTCGTTGATGCGGATGGCATAGGATTTCTGGCGGGCGAACGGGTCGGGGTCGGCGGCCAGTTCGCGCGCGACGCTAGAGATCTTCCCAGGTCGCGGGTCGGGTGAACTCAGCCACGCGCCCGGACGGCTTCGACCATGGCCGCGGTCTGCCACCGTTCCCGGTCGCGTTCCATGTCCTCGTGGTTTGCGTACCGGTAGACACCCTTCGGCACCCGCGTCAGGCGGCCGGCCCACGAATCCATGGCGGCGCGCGCCTCGGCCGACGGGAGTACGCCTGCCCGCGGCGGCGAGCGGCGGCCGACCGTGCGCGCGATGGGTTGCTGCTCGAAGTAGCCGGTGTTCATGGGGCGATTCTAGATTAATTCCGCGCTGTGCGGGCCGAGCGGCGGTCAGGGCCTGGCGACGCCGAATTGCACGGGCCGCACGATGCGCGCGTCGCCGTCCTTGCAGATCGACAGCGCGTAGCCGAGCACGTTTCTCGTGTCGCGCGGGTCGATGATGCCGTCGTCGAGCATGAGCGCGCTGGTGACGAACGCACTCTGCTGCTTTTCGAAGTTTTCGATGATTTTCGCTTTCATCGCATCGATTTGATGATGGTCCACGTCCTGTCCTTTCCGCTTCATGCCGCTTTCCATCACGATCGCCATGGTTCCGGCCGCCTGCTCCGCGCCCATGACGGCCGTCTGCGCGTTCGGCCAGGAGAACAGGAAGCGCGGCTGGTAGCCGCGGCCACACATGCCGTAGTTGCCGGCGCCGAAGGAGGCGCCGCACATCAGGGTAATTTGCGGCACGTTCGCGTTGGTGACCGCCTGGATCATCTTCGAGCCGTGCTTGATCATGCCGGCCTCCTCGGAGGCCTTGCCGACGATGTAGCCGGTGGTGTTCTGCAGGTAGAGGAGCGGCAGCCCCGCCTGGCAGCAGGCCTGGATGAAGTGCGTCGCCTTGGTCGCGCCCGCCGGGTCGAGCGGCCCGTTGTTGGTGATGATGCCGATGCGGTGGCCCTGGATCGCGGCATGGCCGCAGACCGTCGGCACGCCGTAGTCGGCCTTGAAATCGAGGAAATCGGAATCGTCCACGAAGCGCGCGATGGCCTCGCGCATGTCGACCGGCTTGCGATAGTCGGCCGGCATGACGCCGAGCAGTTCTTCGGCGGCGTAGCGGGGTGGTTTTGATTTTCTCGGTTCTGAAGTTTTTATGTCCAGGCGGCCTAAAACTTCCCGGGCAAGACGAACTCCGTCCGAATCATCTTCAGCCAGATACTCTCCGAGTCCGGACACATGCGTGTGCATCACCGCGCCGCCCAATTCCTCGTCGGTGGCGATTTCGCCGGTGGCGGCCTTCAGCAGCGGCGGTCCGGCAAGGAAGGCCTTGGCGCGGCCGCGCACCATGATCACGTAGTCGGAGAGCCCTGGCATGTAGGCGCCGCCGGCGGTCGAGGAGCCGTGCACCACCGTCACTACCGGCAGGCCGGCGGCCGAGAGCTTCGCTAGGTTGCGGAAAATCGCGCCGCCGTGGATGAAGCCCTCGACGCGGTACTTGAGCAGGTTGGCGCCGGCCGATTCCACCAGGTGCACGAACGGCAGCTTGTTCTCCAGGGCGAGTTCCTGCGCGCGCAGCAGCTTCTCGCGGCCCATGTGCTGGATCGCGCCGGCATCGATGCCCGAATCGCTCGCCACCACCATTGCACGCACGCCGGCGACGTAGCCGATGCCGGCGACCATGCCGCCGCCCGGGATGGATTTCTCCGGATCCGGGTTGTCCAGGCAGTAGCCCGCCATCGGCGAGAGTTCCAGCCACGGCGCGCCGGCATCCAGCAGGCGCGCGATGCGCTCGCGCGGCAGCAGCTGGCCTCGCTTGTCGAAAAGTGGTTTGGCTTCTTCCGATTTCTTTCTTGTTCTTTCTTCCAAAGACCTGAAAAAAGAAATGAGTTCGAGCATCCGTTTCCGGTTGCCCTGAAAGGTCTCCGAATTCGTGTCGATTTTCGACTGGATCGCAGGCATTACTTGAATACGTCCGGTGTCTCGGCCAGGTGGAAGCCGTCAAACGCGGCGGACGGCGTGGTGTTCTGAAGCGGACGGGAAATCTTGGTATTCGGCACCGCGCCGTCGACGCGCAGGCAGGAACCCGAAATGAACGCCGCGGCGGGCGAGAGCAGGAAGCAGATGGCGGCCGACACTTCCGACTCCGTCCCCATGCGCTGCAGGGGCGCGAGCTTCGGCAGCGAGCGGATGCGCGCCTGCATCTCGGGCGGGTACTGGTCCATGCCGCTCGAGGCGATCCAGCCGGGCGCGACGGCGTTCACGCGCACCGGCGCCCATTCGAAGGCGGCAGTCTCGGTGAAGTTGAGCATGCCGGCGCGCGCCGCGCCCGAGTGGCCCATCGAGGGCATGCCCTGCCACATGTCGGCGATGATGTTGACGACCGCGCCCGTCCTGGACGGCTTCATCCACTGCGTATAGCACTCGCGCGCCACCAGGAAGCCGCCGGTGAGGTTGGTGCGGACCACCGCATCCCAGCCCTTGCCCGAGATCGATTCCAGCGGCGCGGCAAACTGGCCGCCGGCGTTGTTGACCAGCATGTCGATGCGGCCGAAGTCGGCGAGAATTTTCGCAATTGAAGTTTTTACGGATTCTTCTTCTCTTATATCCAGAGGGAAACAAAGTGCCTCTCCTCCGGCCGCGGCGATTTCATCCTTGACCTTGGAGAGTTTCTCAAGCTTTCTTCCAACAAGAGCGACCCTGGCGCCGAGCGAAGCGAGTTCGTGCGCGGTGCAGCGGCCGATGCCGGAACCGCCGCCGGTGACGATGGCGACCTGCCCGGTAAAGAGGCCGGGGCGGAACACCGAGGCATAGCCCGAAGCGCGGGTCATCCCTTCAGGCCGGATTCTGCAGCAGGATCGTCTGCCGGCCGTCGGCGAACTGAACGTCCATTTTCTTCAGCGCAGCCTCAATGCGCTTCAGGGCGCCGGCGCGCAGGTCGAACTGCTTGCCGGGCGGGCAGCGGAATTTGCAGCGGAAGATCTTGACGCCTGGATCAATGCGGTAGAGCTTGCCCTTGAGCGGCTCCATGGTCATGGGGCCCAAGACGGGATCGGCTTTCATGTCCTCGCCGATCTTCTTCAGCATCTTGCGGATGGTCTCGCTCTCGACCTCGATCGGCAGCGGCAGGTTGAACTTGTCGATCACCCAGTCGCGCGAAGTATTGCGCACCGAGCCGAGCGCGCCGTACGGCACGAAATGCAGCGGCCCGTTGTGGTGGCGCAGCGCCACCGAGCGCAGCGTAATGCGCTCGACGGTGCCCTTGGTGTTGCCGCTGCCCTCTATGTACTCCCCGACGCGGAACGCGTCGTCGGCGAGGAAGAAGATGCCGGCGATCACGTCGCGCACCAGCGCCTGTGCGCCGAAGCCGAGCGCGATGCCGAGTACGCCGGCGCCCGCGAGCAGCGGCGTGATCTCGATGCCGAGCGCCCACAGCGCGCACAGCACCAGCATCACCAGCAGCATCACCGCGGCGGTCACGCGCAACAGCGGCAGCAGCGTCAGCAGTCGCGAACTCGCGTCCGGCGGCTCGTGCGGGTCGATCGGCCCGATGCGCTTGAGGCGCTGGTCGACCACGCTGCGGATCGCGATCCACACGCCGTGAGCGAGCAACGCGAGCACCGCGACGCCCAGCAGGCGCAGCCCGACCCGCACCCAGGGCCCGACGTCTTCCGCCAGCGTGGCGAGCGGCGTGTCCAGCGCCACCGCCGCGGCGCCGATGCCGACCAGCGCGACGACGAAGCGCGATAGGGACAGCACGATCGCCGGCAGCGCACCATCGTCCTCGCGCCAGTAGAAATAGACGATCGGCCGCAGTCCGATCTGCAGCGCGATGACGACGGCGGCTATCGCTGCCACGGCCGCGGCGCGGTCGTTCATCAGCCAGACGGCGTAAACGGCAGCGACCAGCAGCGCGAGAGGAAAGGAGCGCGGAAACAGCGGCGCGCGCGGAACGTCGGCGCGGACGTCCCGGCCGCCGAAGAAGGCGAAGGCAGACACGAACAGGATCAGCATCGCGAGCGAATAGGCGATGAATCGCAGCGCGCTGGCAACGTGGCTCGCCTGGGCGACGCCGTCCTGCAGCACCGGCGGCAGGAAGCGCCCTAGCGCGAGCAGCGCGAGCGCCGCCATGAGCGCCGCTGCAAGCCAGCGCGCCTGCGGCTGCGCCACCGGCACCAGGCGCAGGCGCAGGCGCGGGCGGCCGGGCGCGATGATCACCGACACGCTGATCCACGACAGCCGCAGCACGAGCAGCAGCAGCGTCGCGGCGATGATCAGTTCATGCACGTGCGGCGGCCAGGCAAAGGCCGCCGAGACACCGATGGCGGCGGCGGTGAACAGCAGCAGGCCCGAAAGGCTCAGGAACAGGCGGCGCAGGCCGACGCGCAGTGCCGCCGCCGGAGTCAGCATGGGCATCGCCATCGCGGCGCGCAGCGGCGAGTAGGCGTACATCCAGTAGAGCCATTCCACCGCGATCCCGACGAAGAGCAGGATGGCGATGTAGGTCGCGGCGCGCACGCCCGTGCCGGTCATCAGCGCCGCGTACACGCTTTCGTACGCGCGCTGCGCCTCCGTCGGTGCTTGCGCGAGATCCGCACCGAGCGCGACGAACCGCGCCTTCGCGGTCGCCAGCACGACGGCCGACCATTCGGCCATGCTCTGTTCGTTCACGCCGTTTCCTTCGCGGCGCCGGCGGACCATTCGTCAGGCGCCTGCGCGGCCGTAGCATCGGCGAAAGCTGGTAGCAGGCGCGTGACCGCGACGCCGGCGCCGAGGACGCGCGCCTGGCAGGCCAGGCGCTCGCCGCCCGCCGCGCCCACGCGCTCGAGCGTGCTGCGCTCCTGCTCGTCGATCGCGGAGAGGGACGGCGCGCCCGCTTCGACGCGCACCCGGCAGGTGCCGCAGCGGCCGCGGCCGGAGCAGACGTGCGCGTGCGGCACGTCGTTTAGCAGGCTGATCTCGAGAACGGACAGTCCATGGCGCCCCATTGCGCGTATTCCGCCGTCGTAATCGACCTGCACCGGCATCATGCGCGCACGCAGGATGCGCGCGGCGAGGATGCCGAAGGCGACGGCAACCAGGCCGGCCCAGGTGAGGATCGCATTCGACTGAAGGTTCCCGAGTTCGCGCGTTGCCTTGGCGATGTTGCCGACGTTTTCCAGGATGGCTGCGCGCCAGGCCGGGTCCGCGGCGAGCCGGTTCAGCACCTCCTGGCCGGATTGGGCGAAGCCCAGCAGCGCGAGGATCGGCACCGCGAACAGCACCGGCAGCACGAAGCCGCCGATGCGGCGCCAGACAGGCTTGAGCACCAGCCAGGAATACAGGCCGATCGCCGCGTGCATCCACACTACGACCACGACGAACAGCTGCAGGAAGGCGTAAGACGGCGCGAAGCTCCAGTAGACAGCCTGGATTTGGCCGTAGCTGTCGGCGAAGCCGGGCGAAACGCGGATCGACATGTAGAGCGCGATGACGTGCGCGATCAGCAGCGGCGGCGTGAACAGGCCCAGCACGAGCTGCACCACGTCGGTGGTCGACAACGCGAGCGAGCGGCGCGAGGCGATCGCATACAGGCCGAGGGTGGCGTGCACCAGCGCGGCGGTGGCGAGCAGGAAGAAAACAGGCTTCGAGCGCGTCCAGGGCGCCGTCAGCACTTCGCGCCAGGCCTCCATCTCGGCGAGGGATTGCATGCCGATGGCGAGGTTCGCCAGGTGGCAGGTCACGAAGGCCATCAGAATCAGGCCTGAAACCAGCCTTACCGTGCGAACCAGGCTCCCCCCGTGCATGTCGGGGATTATAGGGGTCGCTGCATGTGCAAGCGAACAGAATGTTCGGCAACTAAGTGATATCATGATATCGATCAATCGTTACCAGGCAGGAGCAGTCGTGGCGCAATTTACGGTTCGACAACTTGAAGATGATGTCAAAGCACGTCTGAAACGCCGGGCTGCGCGTGCTGGGCGCAGCATGGAAGAGGAGGTGCGGCACATTCTGCGCAATGCGGTGAAGCAAGGGCATGCAATTGCGCCGCGTCTTGGATCGAGAATCGCGGCCCGGTTCGCGAAAACAGGCTTGACCGCAGATCTGCCTGAATTGAGAGGTCAGCCGCCGCGTCCGGCAGACCTTGGCAAGTGATCGTCCTCGACACCAACGTACTCTCGGCGCTGATGCGTCAAACGCCGGAAATGCCGGTCGTTCACTGGCTTGATCGCCAGCAGGCGGACGCCATCTGGATCACCAGCGTCACCCTTTTCGAGGTACGTCTTGGTTTGGCGGTGCTGCCGAATGGAAAGCGGCGCCGGGAATTGGAGGCAGCTTTCGCGCGATTGTTGTCTGAGGATCTCGAAGATCGCGTGCTGGCGTTCGACAGTGCCGCTGCTACGGAAGCAGCGCTGCTGGCCGCAGAGCGGCAGAAGGCCGGCCGGCCAGTGGATTTTCGCGACACGCAGATTGCGGGCATTGCCCTGTCGCGCCGCGCAACGCTCGCCACCCGGAATACGCGGCACTTTCTGGATTTGCGAGTTCCGGTGGTCAATCCCTGGCAGGCCTAGTTTAATATTCAGGTTCTTATTGCAAGGGCGCCGTTGTGATCCCCCGCACGCTATTCACCCCAGAGCACGAGACTTTCCGCGCCAGCGTGCGCCGCTTCCTCGAGGCCGAGGTCCAACCGTTCGATGAACGATGGCAGGAGCAGGGCTACGCCGACAAGTCGGTCTGGAAGAAGGCCGGCGAGAACGGCTTCCTGTGCATGAGCATGCCGGAGGAGTTCGGCGGCTCGGGCGCCGACAAGCTGTTCAGCATGGTGCTGATGGAAGAGCAGGCGCGCATCAACAATTCCTCCGTCGGCTGGGGATTGCACTCCGAAATCGTCGCGCCCTACCTGTTCAACTACGGCAGCGACGCGCTGAAGAAGAAATACCTGCCGAAAATGGCCTCGGGCGAGATGATCGGCGCCATCGCCATGAGCGAACCCGGCGCCGGCTCCGACCTGCAGGCGATCAAGACGACCGCGCTTCGCAAAGCGGGTAGCTATGTCTTGAATGGATCAAAGACATTCATCACCAACGGCTGGAATTGCGACCTCGTCATCGTGGTCGCGAAGACCGATCCGGCCAAGGGCGCGAAGGGAACCAGCCTGATCGTGGTCGATACTTCGATGAAGGGTTTCGCCAAGGGCAAGCGCCTGAAGAAAATGGGCCTGAAGGGCCAGGACACGGCGGAGTTGTTCTTCGACAACGTCGAAGTGCCGGCGGAAAACCTGCTCGGGCAGGAGAACAACGGCTTCATCTATCTGATGCAGGAACTCCCGTGGGAGCGCATGCAGATCGCCATCGGCGCGGCGGCGAAGTGCGAGGCCGCGCTCGGCTGGACCATCGCCTACGTGAACGATCGCAAGGCCTTCGGCAAGCCGGTGGCCAGCTTCCAGAACACGCGCTTCAAGCTGGCCGAGATCGCCACCGAGGTGCAGGTGATGCGCGTGTTCGTGGACCGCTGCATGGAATTGCTGCTCGAGAAAAAACTCGATACCGCCACTGCCTCGATGGCCAAGCTCTGGGCCACCGACATGGAAGGCAAGGTGCTCGATGAATGCCTGCAGCTGCACGGCGGCTACGGCTTCATGTGGGAATTTCCGATCTCGCAGGCCTACGTGGACGCGCGCGTGACGCGCATCTACGGCGGCACCAACGAAATCATGAAGGAAGTCATTTCCCGATCGCTCGGGCTGGGAGGCAAGGATGGCTGAGGCAATGGTGTTCGATGCAATCCGCACGCCGCGCGGCCGCGGAAAAAGCAGCGGCTCTCTGCATGAAGTGAAACCCATCACCCTGCTGACCGGTGTTCTGAAGGAATTGCAGAAGCGCCACGATCTCGACACCGGCGAGGTGGACGACGTCGTCATGGGTTGCGTCACGCCGGTGGGTGAGCAGGGCAGCTGCATCGCCAAGACCGCTGCTCTCGCCGCGGGCTGGGACTTCAGGGCGTCCGGCGTGCAGCTCAACCGCTTCTGCGCCTCAGGCCTGGAAGCCGTGAACATGGCGGCGATGAAAGTGCGCTCGGGCTGGGAAGACATGGTGGTTGCCGGCGGCGTCGAATCCATGTCGCGCGTGCCGCTCGGCACCGACCGCGGCGCCTGGGCCTGCGATCCGGAAACCGCCTTCGACACCGCATTCATCCCGCAGGGCATCAGCGCCGACCTGATCGCCACGCTGGAAGGCTTCACGCGCGACCAGGTGGACTTTTATGCCATGCGCTCGCAGCAGCGCGCGGGCGCCGCGCGCGACCACGGCTACTTCAAGCGCTCGCTGGTGCCGGTGGAAGACGCCATCGGCGACGTGATCCTCGATCACGACGAATTCATCCGGCCGCAGACCACGCTGGAAGGCCTGGGCGCGCTCAAGACCTCCTTCGATAAAATGGGCGAGATGGGCTTCGACGCGGTCGCGATCCAGCGCTATCCGCAGGTGGAGCGCATCAAGCATGTCCACACGCCGGGCAATTCCTCTGGCATCGTGGACGGCGCGGCTGCGGTCCTGATCGGCTCGGAGGAGAAGGGCAAGCAACTCGGCCTGACGCCGCGCGCGCGCATCGTTTCGGTGGCGCTCTCGGGCGCCGATCCGACCATCATGCTGACCGGCCCGATGCCGGCGGCGCGCAAGGCGCTGGCGAAAGCGAAGATGCAGATCGAGCAAATTGATCTTTTCGAGATCAACGAGGCCTTCGCCGTGGTGCCGATGAAGTTCATGAAGGAAATGAACGTCCCGGACGAAATCGTCAACGTCAACGGCGGCTCGATCGCCATGGGCCACCCGCTGGGCGCCACCGGCGCCATGATCCTCGGCACGCTGATCGACGAACTGGAGCGCCGCAAGCTGCGCTACGGCCTGGCGACGCTGTGCGTGGGCGGCGGCATGGGCATCGCGACCATTGTGGAGCGTCTGTAGAAAAAAGAATGCCGATCAAATTCGAAAAGGATTCCGAAGGCATCGTTACCGTCACCTTCGATGCACCGAATGCCCCGGTCAATACCATGACCGACGCATTCGCAACGGCGTTCACCGAAACCGTCGAGCGGCTCGCGCGGGAAAAGGATTCGACCAAGGGCGTGATTCTCGCTTCTGCGAAGAAGACCTTCTTTGCCGGGGCCGAGCTGAAGGATGTGCTCAAGTTCGGTCCGAACGACGGCCCGAAGGTATTCCGCTGGATCGAAGCGGCCAAGAAGCAGATGCGGGCGCTGGAAACACTCGGCATCCCGGTGGTCGCCGCGCTGGAGGGTTCGGCACTGGGCGGCGGCTGGGAGTACGCGCTGAGCGCGCATTGCCGCCTCGTGTTGA
>JANXUV010000013.1 GCA_025356085.1 Betaproteobacteria bacterium | reverse complement strand
TCACCGTGCCGGTAATCACCAATTGCTTGGTCACGCTGTCGGCGTTGATCTCGCTGTCGGGCTGGTTCTGGTCCAGCTTGAACAGGTTGCCGCGCCCGCCCGCGCCCACCAGCTTGCGGATCAGCTGCTTGAAGTAGAAATGGTAGGGTCCTTCGGCGGAGTGGCCGTAGCGTTGCGCGACCTTGTCGTCGTCGGCCACGAAAATGGACTTGGCGACCCGCCAGTCCGACGGCTTCGCGTCGGGCTTGCCTTCGACCAGCTTCGCCCAGTGCGTGGCCACCCATTCGGGCAGCAGGAAGTTCGCCGAGATCGGCATCCAGCCCCGTTTGGCCGCCTCCATCACGCCTCTGGAATGCGGCGCCACCGCGGTGACGACGATGGGCGGGTGCGGCTGCTGGTACGGCTTGAGGATGGTTCCCTGCCCAATTTCCTTTATGGAAGTATTTTTTGTACTTACATTAAAAAAATTTCCATGAAAATCATAAGGACCATCCGACTTCCAGATATCGAGCACCATGTTGATCGATTCCAGGAAGATGGCGTTGCGGTCTTTCTGGAAATTGCCGAACACTTCGGCGTCCGACATCAGCCCGCCCGGGCTGATGCCCATGATGAAGCGGCCCTTGAGCATGTGATCGAGCATCGCCACCTGCGCGGCGATCGCCGCCGGGTGGCTGTTCGGCATGTTGATGGTGCCGCTGCCGAGCACGATGTTCTTCGTCTCGTGGGCGACGCTGGCGAGGAACATCAGGCAGGAGGTCACGTTCTCCGCGAGGTCGGTGATGTGCTCACCAACATAGGCTTCGCAGAAGCCCAGCCGGTCGGCGAGCAGGATCGCCTCGCGGTCCTCGGCCAGCGTCTCCGCCGGACGCCTGCCGGGCGGATGCAGCGGCATCATGAACGTGCCGAGCTTCACCCGGGTCGAAATCCGCGATCGCTTAGAGCGTCGGCGGGAAGTTTTCGCCGCCGAGCGCGGCCAGGCCCCAGGCCGGTAGTTGCGCGTCGGTATTGAAGCTGAAGTGGCCGCCCAGGGCGTGCGCATCGCGAAAAATGCGCTGGATCGAATAGCCGTCGTAGATACCGTTGGCGCCGGCCATGGCGTGCAGCAGGTCGACCGCCTCGGTCGCAATCTGCGCCGCGTAGGCGAGGTCGCGCTTGAAGCGCAGCTTGGTGGGCGCGTCCGCTTCGGCGCCCGCGCGCGCGATCTGCATCGCGTCGTGGCAGTTGCGGCGCAGGATTTCGCGTGCCGTGTCGATGCGCGCTCCCGCGGCGCCGATGCGCAGCTGAACGGTCTGGATGTCGCGCATCTTGAGCGCCTGGTAGCTGGTGCTGCGCTGCTTCACCGCCTCGATGGAGAGCTCGAGCGCCGCCTGCGCGTTGCCGACCGCGACGCCGCCGATGCCGTGCGCAGCCATGGCCGAAAACGCCACCTTGTAGATCGGGTTCGGATTTCCCCGTGCGCCCGGAAACGGCACGCCGCCGCGCAGGTCCGCGGCGCGCAGCGCGCGATGCTCGGGCACGAACACGTCCTTCGCGACGACCGTCATGCTGCCAGTGGAGCGCATGCCGAGCACATGCCAGTCGTCCACGACTTCGTACTGTGACTTGTGCAGCAGGCACATGCGGTGGTCGACGACCTTGTCCCCCTCTTTCACGAGGCAGGCGAGCATGTTCCAGTCGGCGATATTGACCGCGCTGGAGAAATTCCAGCGTCCGCTCACGGCGAAGCCGCCCGCCGCTTTCTTCCCGCTGCCCTGCGGATAGGCGATACCGGAGGCAATCAGCGCATCCGGGTTCTCGCCCCAGACCTCCTGCTGCGCCTTCTCGTCATAGAGGGCGAGCATCCAGTGATGGATGAGGAGATTGCCGGCGTTCCAGCCCGTGGAGGCGCAGCCGCGCGCCAGCTCCTCCGAAAAATCCAGGTAGGCGATGAAATCAAGCTCCATGCCGCCCCAGCGCTTGGGCTGCAGCACGCGCAGCAGGCCGGTGCGGTGCAGGTCGGCCAGCGTTTCCGCCGGCATCATGCGTTCCACCTCGGCGGCGGCGGCCCGTTCGCGCAGCTTCGGCACCAGTTCGCGCGCACGACCCAGGGCGTCCTCATAGCGCACGCCGGCAAAACCTGCCCCCGGCGCGGGCACGGCGCTCATCAGGTGGCCACTCTTTCCATCTTCGAGTAATCCTCGCCGCCCCAGTCGGGCGCGTCCTTGATGCCGAAGAAATTCAACTCGATGGTCAGGCCGTTGGGATCCTTGATGAACAGCTGGAACAGTTCGGACTCCGGCAGGCTGCGCGGCCGGTATTCCATGCCGAGCTGCTTGAAGCGCTTGACGAAGCCTTCCGGCTCACTGGCGAGGAACGCGATGTGGTCCACCACGCCGGCGTGATCTGCAGCCGCGTTCTTCGGCGTGCCGAGGTAGTACATCTCCTGGTTCGGAATCCCGGCCGGCCCCATGTGCACCTGGATCTTGCCGTTGATGCCGAGCCAGTAACCCGGGAACGGGAATTTCGGCCGCTCCATGATCTCGAAGCCGAGGACGTTGACGTAGAAGTCCTTGGTGCGCTCCAGGTCGTTGGCGCGGACGAAGTAGTGATTCAGTTCGGTGAGCGGCATGGGTTTTCCTTCAGCGCATTATGCCAAGTTTGCCCCCCATTCAGAGCATCAGGCTTTGATCCCTTTTTCCGCAAAGGTCTCCAAGGCGATTTTGTGGGCGTCGTTGGACGCCGGAATGCCGCAGTAGAGAGCGATCATCAGGCAGACTTCGCGGATTTCTTCCGGCGTGCAGCCGTTGTTAAGGGCGCCGTTCATGTGCACCTTGAACTCCGCGGGGCGGTTGATGGCGGCGGTCATGCCGAGAACGACGAGACTGCGGATCTTCCGGGCGAGCCCCGGCCGGGCCCAGATGTCGCCGTAGGCGTTGGCATTGATCATGTGCTGCAGCGGTGCGCCGAAATCGCCGACAGCGCTCATGCGCTTCTCGACCGCCTCGGTTCCGAAAATCTCCTTGCGTATTGCAAGGCCGCGCTTGTAGAGTTCCTGGGAATCCATGCCGTGTTCTCCTCTGAAGGAAAATCGATGATACCCGCGATCAAAAACCTTCTCGCCGCGACCGCCCTCGCGCTGGTTGCCGGCACGGCGCTGGCGCAGGCCCCGCAGCAGTATCCGACCCGCACGGTCAAGCTGGTGGTGCCCTACGGACCCGGCAGCTCCCCCGACAGCGTCGGCCACAACAGGCGCTGGTGGCCGGCGATGCGCGAGCTCAAGCGCCTGGCCGATTCGGGCGCGCTCGGCACGCTGCTCCACGTCGAAGGCCACAACAGCAATGAGAACTCCAATGCCGTCGCCGGCGGCTGGCGCACGCTGCCCGCCGAATCGCCGGGAGGCGGCATGACCGGCGCGGGACTGCATGCGCTTGACGCCATGATCAGCATCGCCGGGCCGGTGAAGCGCGTCCAGGGCCAGCTCCTCCACCGCAAGCCGCCGCCCGCGCCGCAGGACACGGCCTCGGCGCTGCTTGAATTCGAGTCGGGTGTGAGCGGGCTGCTGGCGACCGTGCGCGCGACGCCGTTCTACTGGCGGGTGCATGCCTTCGGCACTCGCGGCAACGCCGAGGTGCTCGGCGAGACCGAGCTGGTACTGCGCATGAGCGGAAAGCCGCCGCAGCGCCTCGCGCTGGAACCTGAGGATTCGCTGCGCGCCGAGCTGGAGGCTTTCGCCGACGCCATCGAGGGTCGCGCCGCGTTTCCGGTAGCGCCGGCGCAGATGCTGCAGACCGTCGCCGCCTTCGAGGCCGTGATCAGCGCTCTGCGCTAGACAAGCGCCGGCATCACCTCGCGCGCGAACAGGGTCATCGAACGCTCGACCCGTTCGGGCGCGAGGGCGCCGAAGTTCTGCAGGGTCGCGACGTGCCGCACGCCCATGGACTGCAGTCGGCGCATTTTTTCCACCACAGTGTCCACCGAGCCAAACAGGCAGATGCCGTTGGCCAGGATGTCTTCGTAGAGATGCTTCTTCGCATACAGGCGCGTATCGACGTAAAGGTCATAGGCCTCCTTGCATTGCGCCCGCGCCTCCTCGTCCGTGCGCGCGACGTGGGTATGCAGCGTGAAGACGTGGTCGTCGTCCTCGGGCGCAAACCCCGCCTCGCTCCGGCCCTTGCGGAATTCCGCCATCATGGCGCCGATGTCCGCGAAATCCTTGCAGGAGGCGTAGGGCACCGTGAAGATGCGATTGGCCTGCCTGCCGACGTGGTACGCGGCCTCGCGCGCGAGCACCGCCACGTAGATCGGCGGCACGCGGCCTGCGTGCGGCCGCACGTTCAGCGCCACCTTTTCGCTTTTCGAAAAGCGC
>JANXUV010000011.1 GCA_025356085.1 Betaproteobacteria bacterium | reverse complement strand
CAAGGCCGGCGCGCCGCTGGAAATCGAAATGGTGGACCTGGCGGGCCCGCAGGCGGGCGAAGTCCTGGTCGAAATCAAGGCCACCGGCGTTTGCCATACCGACGAGTTCACGCGCTCCGGCGCCGATCCGGAAGGGCTGTTCCCGGCAATTCTTGGCCACGAGGGAGCGGGCATCGTGGTGGAGGTGGGGGCGGGCGTGACCAGTCTCAAGCCGGGCGACCACGTTATTCCGCTCTACACCCCGGAATGCCGGCAATGTAAATCCTGCCTGTCGCGCAAGACGAACCTGTGCACCGCAATTCGAGCCACACAGGGCAAAGGGTTAATGCCGGACGGAACCAGCCGGTTTTCGCTGAACGGCAAGCCGGTCCACCACTACATGGGCTGCTCTACCTTCGCCAACTACACGGTGCTGCCGGAGATCGCGCTGGCGAAGATCCGCGAGGACGCGCCCTTCGACAAGGTCTGCTACATCGGCTGCGGGGTCACCACCGGCATCGGCGCGGTGATCAACACCGCGAAGGTGGAGGCGGGCGCCAACGTGGTGGTGTTCGGCCTGGGCGGCATCGGGCTGAACGTCGTGCAGGGCGCGCGCATAGTGGGCGCGAACATGATTGTTGGTGTTGATTTGAATGAAAAAAGAGAATTCTTAGGGCGGAAATTCGGCATGACGCATTTCGTCAACCCGAAAAACCACAAAGATCTCGTTGCCCACTTGGTGGAGCTCACTGGCGGCGGCGCCGACTACAGTTTTGAATGCATCGGCAATGTCGAGGTGATGCGCCAGGCGCTGGAATGCTGCCATCGGGGCTGGGGCGTTTCCGTGATCATCGGCGTGGCCGGCTCGGGCCAGGAAATCAAAACTCGGCCTTTTCAACTGGTGACCGGCCGCACCTGGAAAGGCACCGCCTTCGGTGGGGCGAGAGGGCGCAGCGACGTGCCGAAGATCGTGGACTGGTACATGGAGAAGAAAATCAACATCGACGACCTCATCACCCACGTGCTGCCGCTGGAGAGGATCAACGAGGCCTTCGACCTGATGCATGAAGGCAAGTCGATCCGTTCCGTGGTTACATTCTGATATGAGCCGGGAGCGGGCGATAGCCCACGCAGAGCAGTACTTCGACGGGGGCGGATTCTTCACCGACCTCGCGCGCCGCGTCGCCATTCCCACCGAGAGCCAGAACCCGGAGCGAGGCGCCGATCTGCGTCGCTACCTGGAGGACGAAATGCAGGTGAGTTTCGAGCACCTCGGCTTCCGCTGCCGCGTCTTCGACAATCCGTCGGCGAAATACGGCCCGTTCCTGATCGCCGAACGCATCGAGGATCCGGCGCTGGTTACTGTCCTCTCGTACGGCCACGGCGATGTGATCCGCGGGCAGGATGCGAGCTGGAAGCAGGGGCTGAATCCGTGGGTGCTCCAGCGCGACGGCGAGCGGCTCTATGGCCGCGGCACCGCCGACAACAAGGGTCAGCACAGCATCAACCTCGCTGCCGTCGCGGCCACGCTGGCTGCACGGGGCAAGTTGGGATTCAACATGAAGGTACTGATCGAAACCGGGGAGGAAGTGGGATCTCCCGGCCTGAAGCAGTTCTGTTCTGAAAATAAAACCCTGTTGAAGGCCGATGTCTTCATCGCCTCCGACGGTCCGCGCCTGCAGCCCGGCCAGCCGACGATCTTCCTCGGCTCGCGCGGCGCCTTCAACATGGACCTGGTGGTGGACCTGCGCGAAGGCGGCCACCATTCCGGCAACTGGGGCGGACTGCTCGCCAATCCGGGCGTTATCCTCGCGCACGCGCTGGCCAGCATCACCGGGCCGAAGGGCGAGATCAAGGTGAGCGAGTGGCGCCCGAATACGCTTACGCCCCCGGTGCGCGAAGCGCTGGCGGGGCTGGAAGTGGATGGCGGCGCCGACGGCCCGAAGGTGGACCCGGATTGGGGCGAGCCTGGCCTCACGCCGGCGGAACGCGTGTTCGGCTGGTCGAGCTTCGAGGTGCTGGCTTTCACGACGGGAAATCCGGACAAGCCGGTGAACGCCATTCCTCCGCGCGCGAGCTGCCACTGCCAGCTGCGCTATGTGGTTGGCGTCGATCCGGCCGACATCGTGCCGGCCCTGCAGCGGCATCTGGCTAGCGCCGGCTTTCCGATGGTGAAGGTGACGGCCGCGCGCGAAGGTTTCTTTCCCGCGACGCGCCTGGATCCGAAACACCCGTGGGTGGTCTGGGTAAAGAAATCCCTGGAAAAGACGAACCAGAAGCCGACCGCGATATTGCCCAACCTGGGCGGTTCACTGCCGAACGACGTCTTTTCCGACCTGCTGGGCCTGCCCACGGTCTGGATTCCGCACTCCTACGCTTCCTGCAATCAGCACGCGCCTAACGAGCACCTGCTCGCGCCGGTGGCGCGCGATGCGCTGCGATTGATGGCCGGCCTGATGTGGGACCTTGGAGAAACCGCCACGTTGCCGCGAGGCAATCAGGCGCCGGTGTAGCTGCAGCTCTGTCCCAGCGAGTTGCGCCGCACGGTGA
>JANXUV010000245.1 GCA_025356085.1 Betaproteobacteria bacterium | reverse complement strand
CCGCAGCGCGCCGCGTCAGCGGGCGTCGACTCTGCTCGCCATGTCGACCTTCGCTACCCGAACGGCTTCGCGTTGCGCGTCGCCGGCTGGAAAGGCTGAGCCATGGCGAAGGAAAACCGCAACCTCGTCGTCGGCCTCGATATCGGCACCTCCAAGGTGGTCGCGCTGGTGGCCGAACTTGGCCCCGACGGCACGCTGGACGTGCTCGGCATGGGCAACCACGAATCGAAGGGCCTGAAAAAGGGCGTGGTGGTCAACATCGAGTCGACCGTCTCCGGCATCCAGCGCGCGCTGGAGGAAGCCGAACTGATGGCCGATTGCAAGATCGCCTCGGCCTTCACGGGAATTGCCGGCAGCCACATCCGCAGCTTCAATTCCACCGGCATGGTGGCGGTGAAGGATCGCGAAGTGAGCGCGGTCGATGTGGAGCGCGCGGTCGAAACCGCGAAGGCGGTGAACATCCCGACCGACCAGCAGATCCTCCATGTGCTGCGCCAGGAATTCATCATCGACGGACAGGAGGACGTGCGCGAGCCGGTCGGCATGTCGGGCGTGCGCCTGGAAGTGAAGGTGCACATCGTCACGGGCGCGGTATCGGCGGCGCAGAACATCGTCAAATGCGTGCGCCGCTGCGGGCTGGATGTGAACGACCTGATCCTGCAGCCGCTTGCCTCCGCGCGCGCGGTGCTGTCGGCGGATGAAATGGATCTCGGCGTCTGTCTGGTCGATATCGGCGGCGGCACCACCGACCTCGCGATCTTCACGCACGGCGCGATCCGGCATACCGCGGTGATCCCGATCGCTGGTGACCAGATCACCAACGACATCGCGATGGCGCTGCGCACGCCTACGGCCGAGGCCGAGGCCATCAAGACGCGCCACGGCGTGGCGCTGCGCCAACTCGCCGATCCGAACGAAATGATCGAAGTGCCCGGCATCGGCGACCGCGCGCCGCGTGTGATGTCGCGCCAGACGCTGGCCGAGGTGATCGAGCCGCGCGCGGAAGAACTGTTTTCCCTGGTGCAGCAGGTGCTGCGCGAATCCGGCTACGAGGAACTGCTGTCCTCGGGGATCGTGCTCACCGGCGGCAGCTCGATGATGCAGGGCATGGTGGAGCTCGGTGAAGAAATCTTCCACATGCCGGTGCGCATCGGCCTGCCGCGCTATGCGGGCGGTCTGGCGGACGTGGTGCGCAGCCCGCGCTACGCCACCGCGATGGGGCTGTTGCTGGAGGGCGTGGCGCAGATCCAGCAAGGGAGGGTTTCGCAGCAGAGCGGATCGGTCCGGGCGGTATTAGGGCGGATGCGCGACTGGTTTCAGAGGAATTTTTGAGGTGCATTTCTTTACGTTCTTCAACTGGCAAGGAGAGAACAATGTTCGAAATCGTGAATGAGCAGGCAGTAGGGCCGGTGATCAAAGTCATCGGCGTCGGCGGTGCCGGCGGCAACGCGGTCGATCACATGATCGAGCAGGGCGTCGAGAAGGTGGAGTTCATCGCGGTGAACACCGACGCGCAGGTACTCGGCCGGAACAAGGCGCGCCACCAGATCCAGCTCGGCACCAGCGGGCTGGGCGCGGGCGCCAAGCCCGAGGAAGCGCGCACGGTGGCGATCGCCGACCGCGAGCGGCTGGAAGAGGCCATGGCCGGTTCGCACATGGTGTTCGTCACCGCCGGCATGGGCGGCGGCACCGGCACCGGCGCAGGCCCGGTGATCGCGGAAGTGGCGCGCTCGCTCGGCATCCTCACGGTGGCGGTGGTCACCAAGCCGTTCACCTGGGAGGGTTCCAAGCGCATGAAGATCGCCGAAGCCGGCATCGAGGAACTGGCGCCGCACGTTGATTCGCTGATCGTGATCCTGAACGACAAGCTGGAAGAGGTGCTCGGCGACGACGTCACCCAGGTCGAGGCCTTCGAGGCGGCGGACAACGTGCTGTGCGGCGCGGTCAGCGGCATCGTGGACATCATCCACCGCGATGGCGTGGTCAATGTCGACTTCCAGGACGTGCGTACCGTGATGTCCGAACAGGGCATGGCGATGATGGGTTCGGCGGCGGTGAGCGGCGTCGACCGCGCACGCATCGCGGCCGAGCAGGCGATCGCCTGCCCGTTGCTCGAGGGCGTGAACCTCGCCGGCGCGCGCGGCGTGCTGGTGAACATCACCGCCTCGCGGCACAGCCTGAAGCTGCGCGAGACCAAGGAAGTGATGAATACGATCCGCGCCTTCGCCTCCGATGATGCGACCATCATCCACGGCGGCGTCTACGACGACGCGCTCGGCGAAGAACTGCGCGTGACCGTCATCGCGACCGGCCTCGGCCAGCCGATGGGCGTGCGCCAGCAGAAGCCGCAGCTGGTGGTGTCGCAGAAGACCGGCACCGACAACCAGCCCGCATTTTCCAATGCGGCGATGCCGGGGTCGGCGCCGGACTACAACGCCATGTCGGAAACGCCTGCGGTATTCCGCAAGCGCGACCGCGCGGCGCAGGTCGAGGCGCTCACCAACAGCGGGGTCGACAAGTACGACATCCCGGCGTTTCTGCGCAAGCAAGCCGACTGACGTATCTGTCAGCGAGGCGGCGTCCCTTACCTTGCCAGGGGGGATGCCGCCTCCGCTATTGCTAAAATCCAGACCGCCATGCTCCGACAGCGAACGCTCAAATCGATAGTCAGCGCCACCGGCGTCGGCCTGCACACCGGCCAGAAGGTGCGCATGAGCCTGCGCCCGGCGCAGCCGGACACCGGTGTGGTGTTCCGCCGCCTGGACCTGCCCGGCGCGGCCGACGTCCCCGCGCGTGCCGACCTGATCGGCGAGACGCGCCTGTGTTCCTGCCTGGTGCGCGGCGAAGTCAAGGTCTACACCATCGAGCACCTGATGTCGGCGCTCTCTGGCCTCGGCGTGGACAATGCCTACGTGGACCTCGATGGACCCGAGGTACCGATCATGGACGGCAGCGCGGCGCCTTTTGTGCTGCTGATCCAGCAGGCCGGCATCGAGGAGCAGGGCGCGCCCAAGCGTTTCCTGCGGGTGAAAAAGCGCGTCGAAGCGAAAGATGGCGATAAATGGGCCGCGCTCGAGCCCTATGAAGGCTTCAAGCTGTCGTTCTCCATCGTCTACAAGCACCCGGTGATCGAGAAATCGAACACCTCGCTGACCGTGGATTTCGCCACCACCTCCTACCTGAAGGAGGTCGCGCGCGCCCGCACCTACGGCTTCATGCATGATGTGGAGGACCTGCGCAACGTCGGCCTGGCCCTCGGCGGCGGCCTGGAAAATGCAGTGGTGCTGGATGAGCACCGAGTCCTCAACGCCGAAGGGCTGCGCTTTGGCGACGAGTTCATCCGCCACAAGATCCTCGACGCGATCGGCGACCTGTATCTGCTCGGGCGCCCGTTCCTCGCCGCCTTCAGCGCCCACAAATCCGGGCATGCCCTCAATAACCTCCTGCTGCGCGAACTCGTCGCCGATCCCTCGGCGACCGAGGTAGTGACCTTCGAGCGTGCCGAGGAAGCGCCTGCCGGGGTGGCCGGCTGGCTTCGTCCGGCTAGCGTCTAAGGTGATGATCGAGCAGGGTTTTCAGAGAATCTCGAGCTGGAGAGTCTGGGAGCTTCTGATAAAGCGCCTGCAGGGAATCCAGCGCACTCCGCGATAGCCTCACCGGCTGTCGTTGCGGGGCGTCAGGGGCCAGTCCGGCCCCTGGTTGCACCCTCACGGAAACTGAATTAACCTGCGCCCGCTGTTCCAACAAGTATGTAAGCAGGGCCTCGGATAGCAGTTTCAGTTTGGCCGCCGCGGCGGGTGACGCGGCGAGCAGGACCAGTTGCTGGTCCCTGAGGTTGACGGCCCGAACCAGGCGGGCCAGCCCGGGTGGCAGAAAGTCAAAACAAAGCTTCGAGAGCGCGCTGATTTGACGCGCTTTTGCGATGACCGGTTGCAAGCCGGCATCCAACGCAAGCAGTCTGCCGACTTTGAAAGGTTGCACGGAAGGGGATGGCTCAGTGGAGGCTGCGTGCAGGTTATCTTGATCTCAAGCCGGCTGGCAAAGGCGCGATCGCTGTCGCTGTCGCTGCGCCATGTGGTGGTGACCGCCACGCTCGGTCTGGCGGTGGTGGTGGGCCTGGCAGGCGCGCTCTACTGGCTCAGCCTGCGCTTCGCCGCCGACCTGAAGATACCCCTGGTGCACCAACTGGTGCTGGCCGCGCAGAAGAACGAATCCGAGCGCTCGCGCGAGTTCATGCAGCAAAACCTGAACTCGATGGCGGTGAAGATCGGCGAGATGCAGGCGCAGCTGACGCGCCTGGATGCGCTCGGCGAGCGCCTGTCGTCGATGGCGGGCATCCGGCCGCAGGAGTTCCGTTTCTCTGAGACGCCGGGCCTGGGCGGCGTGCAATCGACCACCATGCCGCCGCAGAACCTGACGCTGACGCAGTTCAACGAGAAGGTGACGTTGCTGTCGCGCCAGATGGAGAGCCGTACCGACATGCTGGGTCTGCTGGAAGCGCAGATGTTCGAGCAGGCCGTCAAGAAAAAGGCGATGCCGACCATGATGCCGGTCAGCTCCCCTTACAACGCGTCCAGTTTCGGCTACCGCATCGACCCGTTTACCGGTCAGCAGGCGATGCACGAAGGCATCGATTTCATCACCGACGTCGGCACCCCGGTGGTCGCGGCGGCGGGCGGCGTGGTGCAGTTCGCCGGCTTCCATCCCCAGTACGGCAACATGATCGACATCGACCATGGCAACGACCTGGTTACGCGCTACGCGCACCTGTCGAAGGTTTTGGTGAAGGAAGGGGACCTGCTGCAGCGGGGCCGGCACATCGCAGAAAGCGGCACCACCGGGCGCTCCACCGGGCCGCACCTGCATTTCGAAGTGCGCTTCCGCGGCGCGGCGCAGAACCCGACCCGGTTCCTGCTGGCGACCAATCCGCAGTTGCCTCTGGCCAAAGCCAAGCTCAAGCCCTAGCCCGCGCTCGGGGCGTCCTGCCCCGGCGTGATAAAATTTGATCTTTTCCGGGGGCTTAGCACACCCTAGCCCCCGCGTTCATGCTCAAAGTCCTGACCAAAATCTTCGGCAGCCGCAATGACCGGCTGCTCAAGCAGTACTCGCGCAACGTCGCCCGCATCAACGCGCTCGAACCCGAGTTCGCGAAGTTGCCGGACGATGCGTTGCGCGGCAAAACTGCTGAATTCAGGAAGCGTCTTGCGGAAGGCGCGGCGCTGGATGACTTGCTGCCCGAAGCCTTCGCGGTAGTGCGCGAGGCCGGCAAGCGCGCGCTGCGCATGCGCCACTTCGACGTGCAGCTGGTCGGCGGCATGGTGCTGCACGACGGCAAGATCGCGGAGATGCGCACCGGCGAAGGTAAGACGCTGGTGGCGACGCTGCCGGCGTACCTGAACGCGCTGCCCGGCAACGGCGTGCACATCGTCACGGTCAACGACTATCTGGCGAAGCGCGACGCCGAGTGGATGGGCAAGCTGTACGGCTTCCTTGGCCTCGCGGTCGGGGTGAACGTCCCGCAGATGGAGCCCGACGACAAGCGCAAGGCCTACCAGGCCGACATCACCTACGGCACCAATAACGAATTCGGCTTCGACTACCTGCGCGACAACATGGCGATGCGCGTCGAGGAGCGCTTTCAGCGCAAGCTCGGCTACGGCATCGTCGACGAGGTCGATTCGATCCTGATCGACGAAGCTCGCACGCCGCTGATCATCTCTGGGCAGGCCGAAGACCGCACCGAGATCTACTACCGGATGAACGACGTCGCGCCGCTGCTCACCCGGCAGAAGGAGGAGAAGAAGCAGGACGAGCCCGACCCGCCCGGCGACTTCTACGTGGATGAAAAGAACCACCAGGTGCTGATGTCGGAGGCCGGGCACCAGAAGGCCGAGGAGATCCTCGCCCGCATCGGCCTGCTGCCGCAGGGCGCGAGCCTGTACGAGCCGGCCTACATCAACCTGGTGCATCATCTGTACGCGGCGCTGCGCGCGCACTACCTGTACCACCGCGACCAGCACTACGTGGTGCAGGACGGCGAAGTGGTGATCGTCGATGAATTCACCGGACGCCTGATGACCGGGCGGCGCTGGTCCGACGGCCTGCACCAGGCGGTCGAGGCGAAGGAGAAGGTGTCGATCCAGAACGAGAACCAGACACTTGCCTCGATCACCTTTCAGAATTACTTCCGCATGTACGGCAAGCTCGCCGGCATGACCGGCACCGCCGACACCGAGGCCTACGAATTCCAGGAGATCTACGGCCTGGAGACGGTGGTGGTGCCGACCCACCACAAGATGATCCGCGAGGACCGGCTGGACCTGGTCTACCGGACCTCGAAAGAAAAGTTCACTGCCATCATCGACGAAGTGCGGGACTGCTACGAGCGCAGCCAGCCGGTGCTGGTGGGCACCACCTCGATCGAGAATTCCGAGCTGCTGTCGGCGATGCTTGGCAAGGTGAAGCTGCCGCACCAGGTGCTGAACGCCAAGCAGCACGCGCGCGAGGCGGAAATCGTCGCGCAGGCGGGCCGGCCGCAGATGATCACCATCGCCACCAACATGGCGGGGCGCGGCACCGACATCGTGCTGGGCGGCAGCGTCGAGAGGCAGGTCGAGCTGGTCGAGGCGACTGAGGGCCTGTCTGACGCGGAAAAGGCGACGCGCATCGAGAAACTGCGCGGCGAGTGGCAGTCGCGGATGTCCTCGATGATCGCATCGTATTTTTCCTTGCCGGTGCGAAAGACCTGGTCGAGGCGGTCTTCGCGGATCATCGGGCGATGCGTCGGCACGACCACGGTCTCCAGGCCGTAGATCTCCTGGAATTCGTAGGCTTCCGTATCCGCCGTGCCCGTCATGCCTGAGAGCCGCGAGTACATGCGGAAGTAGTTCTGGAACGTGATCGAGGCCAGCGTCTGGTTTTCGCGCTGGATCGGCACGCCCTCCTTTGCCTCCACTGCCTGATGCAGGCCGTCGGACCAGCGTCGTCCGGCAAGCGTGCGGCCGGTGAACTCATCGACGATGATCACCTCGCCATCGCGCACGATATATTCCTGATCGCGATGGTACAGCGCGTTCGCGCGCAGG
>JANXUV010000217.1 GCA_025356085.1 Betaproteobacteria bacterium | reverse complement strand
GTCGTCGCAGGTCAGCGCGCCGCCGCCCGGGCAAGGAGGCGCATTGGCTATATAGGTATAGGCCGCGTTCACGGCTTGGTCGCTGGAGAGCAGGGTCGCCTGCTTGAACGCCATGTTGCCGGCGATGCCGAGCGTCGTATCCACCGATCGTCGCATCGCGACGCCGGCAAGCGCCATCGCGACGAGCACAATCAGCGCGATGAACAGCACCACCCCCCGCTGCCGGCGGACTGAACGATATGGAAGGGTTCTCATAGCGGAGCCCAGATGAAATTACGCATCGGCACCACCGTTTCGAAGACCCGGTAGCGGTAGCACTGCCAGCTGGCGGGGTCCGCGATGCTGGGATCGATGTTGCCGCCGGCCCAGGTTGGCGCCGCGGTGGTGGTATTGCAGATGAGGGTGGCGGGGTCCGGCTTCTCCGGCTGGGCGCTGCGCGCGAGGACGGCGAAGCGGATCGCGATCACCTGCGACCAGTCCGTGTTCGTCGGATTGGCGCAAACGCCAGGGGCCGCGCCTTTGGGAAGCTGCGGTGGGTTTGGCGCCGCAGGAGCGGCGCAGGGATTGCGCCATTCCGTGGCTTGCAGGATGCCATCGCCGTTGTCATCAAAGCCGTACTGCGCCTTCAACTGGACGATTCCGTCCACGATCGGCGTCGCCGCGGCATCCTGAATCAGGTTCTGGTAGTTGAGCTGCCCGTTCGCCACCGTATAGATGGCGACTGCCGGCGCAGCCGCCGAAGGCGGCGCCGCGCCGAGACCGTAGATGCGGCCTCCCGTCTGCGTCGTCAGGTCCCAGGCCGGATAGGTCGCGGCAAGCCCGCCCGGCCCGTTAAAGCGGCCGCCGATATGATCGAGTTCGCCAGGATTTGGGGAAGGCGGCGCCGAGGTCGGCGTCGCGGTGAGCGCCCGCATGGTGCAGGCCGGCAGCGGAATCGGCCCGACGCTGCCGACGATGACGAGATCGCCCACCGTGAAGCCGAAATAGGAGTCCACGACGGTCGGCGATAAGCCGATATTGGCCGTGGTCACGAGTTTGCCGGGTGCAACGAGCTGGCCGGAATTCGAGTACTCGAACGTCAAGGTATCGGACGCGCCCGCCGCTCCCAGGTCGATCTGCGCTGCAACCAGCCAGAAATTGAATGCCGGTGTCCCGCGCGTATTGTCATAGGCTGACACATTGCAGCCGAGCAGCGGAACATAGGTCAGGCCATAGCCCGCCATGCGCGCATCGCGCTCGATGTTGGCCATCGCCAGCAGCCCGTTCTGCTGGGCGTCGCCGGCGCTCGTCGCGGTGCGCTTCTGTCCCTCGAAAACCGCGAACACCTGGAAAATGACCACCGTGCCGATCAGGCCGATCGCCATGGCGACCAGCAATTCGACTAGGCTGAAGCCGGTCGCCCCTGGGCGTACAGCAATACGTCGTTTACTGGCGTGGCTCATGGAGCGGCTAGGGATTCGACACAATCGTCAGCGCGCGGTAACTGCGCACGTTCGCGCTGCCCGGCTGCTGCCAATTGATCAGCACTTCCACCGTGCCCGCGGGATACCCGGGGGGCGGGATGCTGATCGTGGCGGCGCCGCTCGGCAATTCAGCCTGGACGTTGGCAAGCCAGGTGACCAGCGCCGGCGCGGCCCCGCCGGGCAGCACGTAGTTGGCAAGGTTGCCGCGGTCCACCCAGATCTGGGCCACGACCTGGTTGGCGAGGAAACTCGCGTCGGAGCGATATTTGGCATCGGAAACGGCGCTGATGGCCATCCCCTGCATCGCCACCAGGCCGAGAATGCCGATGGAGAAGATCAGGATCGCGATGAGGGCCTCCAGCAGCATCACGCCGCTTTCGCGACCCAAGGGCGCCTGCCGGCGGCGCATGTTCAGCATTGGCTTGCGCCTCCGGCCGGACAGCCGCGCGGATCGGTGGCCGGCACCTGCGGGTCGCACATCTTGATATTCCCACCGGCGCCGACGGCGACGCGCATCTTGCGCATCGTGCCGGCAGCCATGTTGACGGCGGAGCAGATGTCGATCTGCGTCAGGCTCGCGGTACCGTCCCCGTTGGCGACGATGCGGCCAAGCCCGCTGAACGTTACGGTGGTGGCGGCCGCCGGCAGCACCGCGACCACCGCGTTGGTTGAGCCTTCGTTGACGCCCCTCTGCAGCGGTGTGATCGCGCCGCCGCTGCCGATCGACGAGACCGTCCAGTCGCTGCTGCTCGCGCCTCCAAGCACGAATTGCACGCTGAGGTTCTGGCGCACGGCCTCGGCACGCGCGAGCTGCGCCCCATTGGCGATTCCCTCGGTCGCGGTGCGGATCTTGGTATTGTTGATCCAGTCCGAGAACTGCGGCATGCCGAGCGTCAACATGATCCCGACCACCGCGATGACGATCATGACCTCGATCAGATTGAAGCCGCGTGCTCTGCGCCAGGACACTAGCAGGAACCATCCTTGCGCGTGATCCAGCAATTGGCGGCCGGCAGGTTCCATCCCGAGCCGGTGTTTTGGGTCGTCTTGACATTCGACTCGTTGATATCGAGCACGAAATTGGCGGTGGGCCCGGTGCCCGTGGCGGTCACCGTGAAGGTCTGGTCGCCCGTCGCGGTATTCCCGGCTGAGGCACAGCTGTAGGTGAAGTACTTGAGGTTTTGCACGGTGGGTACGTTGCCGCCCGGAATGCCGCAGGTGCCGCCGCCCGTGGTGCTGCTGTATCGGCGGTTGTCCTGGTAGTACTGCTCCATATTGACGCGCAGCGCCGAGAGGTTCGTGTACGCCTCCTGCAGCTGGCTGCGCAG
>JANXUV010000206.1 GCA_025356085.1 Betaproteobacteria bacterium | reverse complement strand
CCACCTCGAACAGTCCCGCCGCCCCCATGCCGCCGCCGACGCACATCGTCACCACCACGTACTTCACGCCGCGGCGCTTGCCTTCGATCAGCGCGTGGCCGACCAGGCGTGAGCCGGTGACGCCATAGGGATGGCCGACCGCGATCGCGCCGCCGTCCACGTTGAGCCGGTCGTTCGGGATGCCGAGCTTGTCGCGGCAGTAGATCACCTGCACCGCGAAGGCCTCGTTCAGTTCCCACAGGCCGACGTCGGCGATCTTGATGCCGGTGCGCTCGAGCAGCTTCGGGATCGCGAACACCGGGCCGATGCCCATTTCGTTCGGCTCGCAGCCGGCGACCGCGAAGCCGCGGTAAATGCCCAGCGGCTTCAGGCCGCGCTTGGCCGCCTGCTTGTCGCTCATCAGCACCTGCGCCGCCGCGCCGTCGGAGAACTGGCTCGCGTTGCCCGCGGCGATCACGCCGCCCTCGATCGCCGGCTTGATCTGCGACACGCCCTCGTAGGTGGTGTCCGCGCGGATACCCTCGTCGTGCTCGACAGTGATTTCCTTCATCGTCTCGGTGCTGGTGACCTTGTCCACCACCTTCATCATGGTGGTGATCGGCGCGATTTCGTCCTTGAACTTTCCTGCTGCTCTCGATTGTGCGGCCCGGTTCTGACTCTCGACGCCGTAGCGGTCCTGGACCTCGCGCGGGATGCCGTATTTCTTCGATACGTATTCGGCGGTCTGCAGCATATTCCAGTAGATCTCGGGCTTGTTCTTCGCCAGCCACTCGTCCTTGCCGTGGTGCTTGTTGGCCTCGTTCTGCACCAGCGAGATGGATTCCACGCCGCCGGCGACGAAGATGTCTGCTTCGCCGGCGATGATGCGCTGCGCGGCGAGCGCCACGGCCTGCAGTCCGGAGGAACAGAAGCGGTTCACCGTCATGCCCGACACCGTCACCGGCATGCCGGCGCGGAGCGCGATCTGGCGCGCGATGTTGCCGCCGGTCGCGCCTTCGGGCGTGGCGCAGCCCATGATCACGTCCTCGACTTCAGCGGGCGCGAGTTTCGCGCGCTCGAGGGCTGCCTTCACCACGTGGCCGCCCATGGCGGCGCCGTGGGTCATGTTGAGGGCGCCGCGCCAGCTCTTGCACAGCGGCGTGCGGGCGGTGGAAACGATCACGGCATCAGTCATTGAATTTCCTTCCTTCCTTGGCGAGTTTGACGAGGAGCGGGGCGGGTTTCCAGACCTGCCCCATGTAACCCTTGCTGAAATTCTCGATCGAGGCGAGCACCTTCGGCAGGCCCACGGTGTCGGCGTAGAACATCGGTCCGCCGCGGTAGGGCGGGAAGCCGTAGCCGGTCAGGTAGACCATGTCGATGTCGGAGGCGCGCAGCGCGATGCCTTCCTCGAGGATGTAGGCGGCTTCGTTCACCAGAGCGTAGATCAGCCGCTCGACGATCTCCGCGTCGGTGATTGAGCGGGTTTTGATTTTATTTTCGGTTCTATATTTCCCAATAATTTCTTCAACTTCAGGATCCGGTATCGGAGCGCGGTTGGGCAGTTCGTAGCGGTACCAGCCCTTGCCGGTCTTCTGGCCGAAGCGGCCGAGCTCGGCGATTTTGTCGCCGACTTTCGAGTAAATGAAGTTCGGCCGCTCGACGTAACGGCGCTTGCGGATTTCCCAGCCGATGTCCAGGCCCGCCATGTCGCCCATCGCCAGCGGTCCCATCGCCATGCCCCACTTGTAGGCCGCGGCGTCCACCTGCTGCGGGCTGCAACCCTCGTCCAGCAGGAACAGCGACTGCTGGCCGTACTTCTCGATCATGCGGTTGCCGATGAAGCCGTCGCAGACGCCCGAGACCACCGGCACTTTCTTGATCGCCTTGCCGAGCTTCATGGTGGTGGCGAGAACGTCTTTCGCGGTCTTCGCGCCGCGCACCACTTCCAGCAGGCGCATCACGTTGGCGGGCGAGAAGAAGTGCGTGCCGATCACGTCCTGCGGGCGTTTGGTGACATTTGCGATGGCGTTCACGTCCAGCGTGGAGGTGTTGGTGGCGAGGATGGCGCCGGGCTTCATGACGGCGTCGAGTTTCCTGAACATGTCCTGCTTCACGTCCATTCGCTCGAACACCGCCTCGATGACGATGTCGGCGTCCTTGCCGGCGGCGAGGGTGGTGACCGGCGTGATGAGCGCCATGCGCCTGTCCATCTCCTCCTGCTTCAGGCGGCCCTTGGAGACGGTGGAGGCGTAGTTGGCCTTGATCTTGGCGAGGCCCTTGTCCACCGCATCCTGCGTCATGTCCATGATGGTCACCGGAATGCCGGCGTTGGCGAAGTTCATGGCGATGCCGCCGCCCATGGTGCCTGCGCCGATCACCGCGGCCTTCCCGATCGGGCGCGTCAGCGTGTCTTCCGGCACGTCGGGGATCTTCGCGGTCTGGCGCTCGGCGAAGAACATGTGCCGCATCGCCTTCGATTCGTTACCCTCCACGAGCACCATGAAGCGCTCGCGCTCGAATTTGCGGCCCTCGTCGAAGGGCTTGGTCGCCGCGGCCTCGCAGCAGGCCACGATTTCGAGCGGCGCGGGGTAGCCGCGTGAGGCCTTCTTGACCTCGGCGCGCACTGCCTCGAAGAACTTCTTCGGGTCGCCTTCCATCTTCGGGGGCAGGTCGCGGATGCGCTTCGGCCCCTTCTTCTGCTCTACCAGCTTGCGCGCGAAGGCAACGGCGCCTTCGAGCAAATCGCTTTGCACGATGTCGTCCACCAGCCCCAGGGCGCTCGCCTTGCCGCCGGAGACCGGCGCGCCGGTGGTCATCATGCGTACCGCCTCGGCCATCGGCACCACGCGCGGCAGGCGCTGCGTGCCGCCGGAGCCGGGCAAGAGGCCCAGCTTCACTTCGGGCAGGCCGAGCTGCGCCTTCGGCATCGCGACGCGGTAGTGGCAGCCGAGCGCGAGCTCCAGGCCACCGCCCAGCGCGAAGCCGCCGATCGCGGCGACCAACGGTTTCTTCAACCCGTCCTGGATGTCATTGAGTTCGGGCAGCACAGGCGATACGCGCGCCTTGTCGGTATTGAACTCGCGAATTTCGGCGCCGCCGGAAAACGCCTTCTCGGAGCCGATCAGCACGATCGCCTTCACGGTCGGATCGGCGTCGGCCTGTTTCAGCGCGCCCCCCACATGCACGCGATTCGCCGCCGACATGCTGTTCACCGGCGGGTTGTTCATGGTGATGACGGCGATGCCGTCGCGGACGGAATAGGAAGCCGCGTCGCTCATTGCGAAAGCTCTCCTCCTGGAGGGGATGCAGATTCTAACTTAGACTTTTGCTCTTGGAACTCACTCTTGGCGTCACTTTCGCAGTGCTCGGGGCAGCGCTGCTGCATGCGGCGTGGAACGCCCTGATCAAGGCTGGCCGCGACCCCCTGCTCGACACCGCCCTGGTGGCGCTGGGGGGCAGCCTGATGGCGCTGCCGCTCACGCTACTGGTCGAGGCGCCGGCGCGGGCCTCGTGGCCCTATATCGCCGGGACGACGGTGGTGCACATCGTCTACTACGTCGCCATCGCCGCGGCCTATCGCATCGGCGACCTGTCGCATATCTATCCGATCATGCGGGGCGGCGCGCCGTTGCTGGTCGCGCTGGCGAGCGGCTTCTGGTTCG
>JANXUV010000194.1 GCA_025356085.1 Betaproteobacteria bacterium | reverse complement strand
ATCCGATTCATCGCGTGGTAACTGTTGTTGGCGTGCAGCGTGGCGAGCGCCAGGTGGCCGGACTGGGCGTAGGCAAGCGCCATGCCCATGGTCTGCTTCTCGCGGATTTCGCCGATCAGGATGCAGTCCGGCGCCTGCCGCAGCGCGTTCTTCAGCGCGGTCTCGAAGCTCTTGGTGTCGGTGCCGACCTCGCGCTGATTGACTATCGATTTCTTGTTCTTGAAGATGAATTCGACCGGGTCTTCCAGCGTCAGGATGTGGCCCGATTTCTGCTCATTGCGCAGATCGAGCATCGCCGACAGCGAGGTCGACTTGCCCGAGCCGGTGGCGCCGACCATCAGGATCAGCCCGCGCTTTTGCAGGATGATTTCCTTGAGGATGTCGGGCAGGCCGAGCGTGTCGAATTTCGGCACGTCGCCCGGAATGAAGCGAACCACCACCGCGGGCGAGCCCTTCTGGCGGAAGGCGCTGATGCGGAACGCGCCGACGTTTTCCAGGGCGAACGCGGTATTCAGCTCCATCTCGTCCTCGTATTCCTTGATCTGCTTTTCGTTGAGGACTTCGTACAGCAGCGTCCGGACCGCATCCGCGTTCAGCACGGTCTGATTGACCGGCATCGCGACGCCGTTGATCTTGATGTTGATCGGTGAGCCGACGGACAGGAAGATGTCCGAAGCCTTCTTTTCGGCCATCACCTGGAACAGACGCTTCATCGCCGACATGGTGCTCTCCCGGAAATCCTCGACCCCGCTAGTTTAATCGCCCCGCAGGAGTTCGTTGAGGCTGGTTTTGGCCCGTGTTCTGGCGTCCACCTTCTTGACGATCACCGCGCAATACAAGGCGCAACTGCGGTCCCCCGAGGGCATGGTGCCGGCCACCACCACCGAACCGGCCGGCACGCGGCCGTAGAGCACCTCGCCGGTCGCACGGTCGAAAATCTTGGTGCTCTGGCCGATGAATACGCCCATCGACAGCACGCTGTTTTCTTCGACGATCACGCCCTCGACCACTTCGGAGCGCGCGCCGATGAAGCAGTTGTCCTCGATGATGGTCGGGTTGGCTTGCAGTGGCTCCAGCACCCCGCCGATGCCGACGCCGCCCGACAGGTGCACATTTTTGCCGATCTGGGCGCAGGAGCCGACGGTGGCCCAGGTATCCACCATGCTGCCCTCGTCGACGTAGGCGCCGACGTTGACGTAGGAGGGCATCAGCACGACGTTTTTCGCGAGGTAGGAGCCGCGGCGCGCCATGGCCGGAGGAACGACCCGCACGCCACTCGCGGCAAAGTCAAAGGATTCGAATTTCGACCTGACCTTGTCGTAGTACCGCGTCGCACCGCCATCCATCACCTTGTTGTCCTCAAGGCGGAAAGAGAGCAGAACCGCTTTCTTGATCCACTGGTGCGTGATCCATTCGCCGCCGGACTTTTCCGCGACCCGCAGCTTGCCGGCATCCAGTCCGGCGATGACTTCCTCGACCGCGTCGCGCAGGTTGCGCGGCGCACTGGCCGGGCTGAGCGCAGCGCGGTTTTCCCAGGCTTCTTCAATGATGTTCTTCATAATTTTTTCGCAAACTGCATCATGCGTTGAAGGGCCTCGACACATTCCGCCAGCGGCGCCACCAGCGCGATCCGGATGCGGTTCTTGCCGGGGTTGGTTCCGTGCGCGTCGCGCGCCAGGTAGCTGCCCGGCAGGACCAGCACATTATAGTCACGCTGCAATCCGAGGGCGAACTCGCCGTCATCGATGGGCGTCTGCATCCAGAGGTAGAACCCGCCGTTCGGCCTCTCCGTTTGCAGGGGATCTTGAATCAGCGGCAGAACGGCAGCGTATTTCGCGGCATACAGGCGCCGGTTCTCGCGCACGTGCGCTTCGTCGTTCCATGCCGCGATCGACGCGCGCTGCACCGGATGACTCATCGCCGAGCCGTGGTAGGTCCGGTAGAGCAGGTAGGGTTTGAGCAGCGCCGCATCGCCGGCTGCGAACCCGGAGCGCATGCCCGGCGTGTTCGAGCGCTTGGAGAGGCTGGAGAAGACCACCAGCCGCCTGTAGTCTTCGCGGCCGAGCTGCCGCGCGGCATCGAGGGCGCCCAGCGGCGGTTTCGCCTCGTCGCAGTAGATTTCCGAATAGCACTCGTCCGAGGCGATCGCGAAACCGTGCCGGTCGGAGAGGTCGAACAGCTCGCGCCATTGCGCCAGCGACAGCACGCGGCCGGTTGGATTGCCGGGCGAGCAGGCATAGGCGAGCTGAACGCCGCGCCAGTCGATCGCATCGAAGCGCATGCCGTCGTTGAGGAACACCGGCGTGGCTCCAGCGAGCAGCGCCGCCCCCTCGTAGATCTGGTAGAACGGATTGGGGCAGACAACCTTGGCTGTTTTGCCTGAATCAATGATTGCCTGGGCAAAAGAAAACAAAGCCTCGCGGCTGCCATTGACCGGCAGGATCTGCGTTTCAGGATCGAGAGTATTGAGCGCGTGGCGGCGTCGCACCCAGGCAGCCATCGCTTCGCGCAACTCCGGCAGCCCGGCGGTGCGCGGGTAGGCCGACAGGCCGTCCAGCGCCGCGGTGAGGGCGTTCTTGATCAGTGCGGGGGTCGCATGCTTGGGCTCGCCGATCGACAAGTCGATGGGCCGCAGCGCCGGGTTCGGGGTGATGCCCGCCAGCAGCGCGCGCAGCCGCTCGAACGGGTAGACCTGCAGGCGGTCGAGGCGGGGATTCAAACGCTTTCTTTCCAACCCCGCTTGCGATGTTCCACGACCACCGAGGTATGGATGCCGCCTCGTACATTGAATTTGGCCGTCAGCTTCATGTAACGCGGACTGGCGGCCTTTACCAGGTCATCCAGAATTCGGTTGGTAACAGCCTCGTGGAAAGCTCCCTCCTCGCGGAAAGACCAGACGTAGAGCTTCAAGGCCTTCAGTTCCACGCACAGACGGTCAGGTATGTACTCAAGCGACAGGACCGCGAAATCCGGCTGCCCGGTCATCGGGCACAGGCAGGTGAATTCCGGAATCTCCATGCAAATCCGGTAGTCGCGGCGCGGCGACGGATTGGCAAAAGTTTTCAAGCGCTGGCTTGGACGTGACGGCATCGAAAAAGCTCGGAAAATGCGGCGGAAATGAAGCGTCGAATGGTATCATTTTCGAAATTCGAAAACGCCACCAGAAGCGATCGTAAGTGCGCCTCACTCAAGTCAAACTTTCCGGCTTCAAATCCTTTGTCGACCCCACCTCGATTCATGTGCCGGGGCAGCTGGTCGGCATCGTCGGGCCGAACGGCTGCGGCAAATCCAATGTCATCGACGCCGTGCGATGGGTGCTGGGCGAGTCGCGCGCCTCGGCGCTGCGCGGCGAATCGATGCAGGACGTCATCTTCAACGGCTCGGGCAACCGCAAGCCGATGGCGCGCGCCAGCGTCGAGCTGATATTCGACAATACCCTCGGCCGCGCGGCCGGCCAGTGGTCGCAATACGCCGAACTGTCGGTACGGAGGGTCCTGCAGAGGGACGGCGAGTCCTCCTACTACATCAACGGCACGCACGTGCGGCGGCGCGACATCACCGACGTGTTCCTCGGCACCGGCCTGGGACCGCGTGCTTACGCGATCATCGAGCAGGGCATGATTTCCCGCGTCATCGACGCCAGGCCCGACGAACTGCGGGTCTTCCTCGAGGAAGCCGCCGGCATCTCGCGCTACAAGGAACGGCGCAAGGAAACCGAGCATCGCCTGGCTGATACGCGCGAGAACCTGGCGCGCGTCAACGACATCCGCAACGAGCTCGGGATCCAGATCGAGAAGCTCGAGAGCCAGGCCAAGGTGGCCTCGCGCTACAAGGAACTGCAGCAGGAACTGCAGCTCAAGCAGCACTTGTTGTGGTTCCTGCGGCGCAAGGATGCGGCCACCGACCGCGAGAAGCATGCCCGCGACATCGCCGGCGTATCGAACGAAGTCGAAGCCGGCACCGCCCAGCTGCGGGACGTCGAGAGCCGCGTCGAAACCGCGCGTGTCGCGCATTACGGGGCGGGCGACGGGCTGAATACGGCCCAGGCCGCGGTCTATGGCGCCAATGCCGAGGTCGCGCGCCACGAATCCGAATTGCGCCACGTCGAAGAAAGCCGCAACCGGCTGGAGAGCCAGCACACCGAGCGCAGGGCGCAACTGGCCACCTGGCGCGAGCAGCGCTCGCAGCTGACCCAGGCGCTGCACATGTGGGCGGCGCGCTCCGGCGGCGCGAAGCAGCGCGTGGCAGACGCGCAATCCGGCCTGGCCGCGGAGAATGCCCGCCTGCCCGAGGCGGAGAAAGCGTATCGCGCCGGGCAGGAGCAGCTGAACGAATCGCGCAGCAGGCAGCAGCAGGCCGAAAGCCGCCTGCTGCTCGAGCAGCAGAGCATCGCGCACCTGGAAGGCAGCCTGCAGTCACTCGGGCAGCGGCGCGAGCGGCTGGATGCCGAGTTGCAGTCGCTCGCCGAGCCCGATGCGGCCGGCATGAATGCGGCCAATGAGCACGTGCTGCAATTGGACCGGCAGATCACCGAGGCGCAGGCGAGCCTGGACGCGCTGCAGGCCGAGACCGAGTCCCTGGCCGCCGCCAATTCAACCGCCGCCGAAGCGCAGGCGGCGGCGAGCCGCGAGCACACCGCCGCGGACGCCCAGCTGGCAACGCTGAAGCAGGTGCAGGCCGCGGCGGAAGAAGACGCGCCGCTGCACGAGTGGCTGGAGCGCCACCACCTCGCCGCGCTGCCGCGTTTCTGGCAGAAGATTCGCATCGACCACGGCTGGGAGACAGCGGTGGAATCCGCGCTGCGCGAGCGCCTGCATGCGCTGGAACTGGGCGACAGCAGCGCGCTGGGCCAGGACCGGCCGCCGGTGAAGGCCAGCTTGTTCGGCCCCGGCGGCGCGGATCCGGTTCCGGCGGCGGCCGGGCTGGCGCCGCTGCAGGGCAAGGTGCATGTCATCGATGCGCGGCTGGCAGGCGCGCTGTCGGACTGGTTTGCGGGTGTCTATGCCGTCGAGGGGGTGCCGGCGGCGGCGCAGCGTGCCGCGCTGCCGGCAGGCGCCGTGTTCGTCAATCGGGAAGGCGACCAGTTCACCCGCTTTACGGTCAGCTTTCACGCACCGGATTCGGCGGACGCCGGCATCCTGGCGCGCCAGTCGGAAATCGAAGACCTGGAGCAACGCTGCAAGTCGCTGGCGCAACGCGCCGCGGCGGCGACAGCCGAAGCTTCGCGTATCGAGGCTCAGGTCGCGGAGCGCAATGCCTCGCTGGAGCTGTCGCGCGATACGCTGGCCGCGAAGCAGCAGGAAAAACACGCGGCACAGATCGAGGCGCTCAAGCTCGGCCAGGCGCTCGAACGCTACCGCGAGCGCACCGCGCAGATCCGCGATGAGATCGGCGTGGTCAGCCGGGAAGCGGAACGGGATGGCGCGAAACTGGCCGAAGCGCGCCAGGCGCTGGCGCGGATCGACGGGGAAATCCGCAACGCGAAGCAGCTGCTGGAGACGGTGCGCGCGGCCTACGTCGCCGCAGAGAGCGGGCTGGCGGAGCAGCGCGTGCGCACGCAGAAGTCGGAGCGCGAGGCGCAGGACGCGGTATTCGGCGAACGGGAAGTGTCGGCGAAGATCGCCGAGATCGACAACTCGGTGCGCATGATCGACCAGCAGATCGTGCGCGCGGACGAAGAGGTCGGCAAGCTGACCGCCGAGTTGGCGGTGGATCCGGTTCCCGCCGTGCGCGCCGCGCTGGCAACCGCGGCCGAAGCGAGGATGGGCTGCGAGAAGACGCTCGCCGGCGCGCGCGACACTGTGGAAGCGGCCGCCGGCGCGCTGCGTTCGCTGGAGGAGGAAAAGCTCAAGATCGAAAATACGCTCGCGCCGCTGCGCGAGCGCATCAACGAACTGCGCCTGAAGGAGCAGGCGGCGCAGATCAACTACGACCAGTACGACACGCAGCTGCGCGAGGCGGGCAGCGACGAAGCGCAGCTGGTGGCGGCGGCCGAAGGCGCGCCGCGGCCGCCGGCGCTGCAGGGCGAGATCACGCGCCTGACGCAGTCGGTGAACGAGCTTGGCGCGGTCAACCTCGCGGCGCTGGACGAGCTGTCGGGCGGGCGCGAGCGCAAGGGCTTCCTCGATTCACAGTCGGCGGACCTGGAAGAAGCCGTGACCACGATGGAGGATGCGATCCGCCGCATCGACCGCGAAACCCGCGAGCTGCTGCGCGAAACCTTCGACAGCGTCAACCGGCACTTTGGCTCGCTGTTCCCGGTGCTGTTCGGCGGCGGCGAGGCCAGGCTGGTGATGACCGGCGAGGAGATCCTCGACGCCGGCGTGCAGGTGATGGCGCATCCGCCGGGCAAGCGCAACAGCAGCATCCATCTGCTTTCGGGCGGCGAGAAGGCGCTGACCGCCATTTCGCTGGTGTTCTCGCTGTTCCAGCTCAACCCGGCGCCGTTCTGCCTGCTGGACGAGGTGGACGCGCCGCTCGACGACAGCAACACCACGCGCTTCTGCGACCTGGTGCGCAAAATGTCGGCGCAGACCCAGTTCCTCTTCATCAGCCACAACAAGATCACCATGGAGATGGCCAGCCAGCTGATCGGCGTGACGATGCCCGAGTCCGGGGTTTCGCGGGTGGTCGAGGTGGATATCGAGGAAGCCCTCAAGATCCGGGAGGAGCTCGCCGCCTGATGAGCGAGCTCCAGATCGGGCTGCTGGCCATTGGGGGGTTGGTGGTGGTCGGCGTGCTTGCCTACAACCGCATTCAGGAACGCGGCGCCAAGCGCGCCGCCGAACGCGCGTTTCGCTCCGATCACGCCGACGCACTGCTCGACGGCCCCGCGCCCGAGCGCCAGGCGGCGGAGCCGGTACGCACCATACATGCCATGCATGCCGCGCTCCGTCCCCTTGCCTCCGCGCCAACGGCCGAACCCGATGCGGCGGTCGACTACATCGTCGAATTCAGCTCCGGCCAGGCGGCCGCGCAGGCGGCGGTGCAGGAGCAGTGGCCCGCGATCGAACGCCGCCACGCGCGGCGCGCGTTCATCGCCACAAATCTGGACGGCGCCAGCTGGCGCGCCGGCCTGCAGCTGGTATCGCGCGACGGTGCGATTGGCGAGGCGGACCTGATCGAATTCCGCTCCGCGGTTGAAACCCTGGCGGCGTCCATCGGCGCTACGGTATCGGCCCCGGAAATGCGTGCGGCAATGGACGCGGCGCGCGCGTTGGACGATTTCTGCGCCGATACGGACATCCAGGTGGTGGTGCATGTGCAGGGCGGGCCGTTCCCCGGCACCAAGATCCGCGCGGCCGCCGAGGCGGGCGGCCTCGCGCTGGAGGGCGATGGCAGGTTCGCGCTGCGCAACGACGAGCAGCTTCTAATCTACGCGCTGTGCGCGCGCGACGGCACGGCGTTTTCGGCCGCCACGATCAAGGATGCGGCGCCGGCCGCGCTGTCGCTGGCGCTGGACGTCGCCCGCGCGCCGGATACGCGCCGCTCCTTCGAATCGATGGCGCGCCTCGCGCACCAGCTCGCCGCGGTCCTGGAGGGCAGCATCGTCGACGACAACGGCAACGTGCTGGACGATCTCGCCGTGGAAGCGATCGCGCAGCAGCTGGACAGCGTGCGCGCCCGGCTCGAGGCGCGGGGCATCGCGCCCGGCAGCCCGACGGCACTGCGCCTGTTTTCGTGAACCGACCATGCCCAGCCGAAGACAGGACGTAGAGCGTTTGCGCAGTGAGATCGAAAGACACAACCGTCTCTACCACGTAAAGGACGCCCCGCAGATCACGGATGCGGAGTACGACCGGCTATTCCGCGAACTGGTCGAACTCGAGAAATCGCATCCGGAACTCGCGAGCGCCGAATCGCCGACGCAGAGGGTGGGTGGCGAGCCGCTGCCTGAATTCCCGAGCGTGCGGCACCGCGTGCCGATGCTGTCGCTCGGCAACGCTTTCGAAGAGGACGAGGTCCGCGCGTTCGACAAGCGCGTGCGCGAGGCCCTGGGCGTCGACGAAGTCGAGTATGCCGTCGAGCCGAAGTTCGATGGCCTGGCGATCAGCCTGGGCTATCGAAAGGGCGTCTTCGTGCAAGGCGCGACCCGCGGCGATGGAACGACGGGCGAAGACGTCACGCCTAACCTGCGCACGGTGCGTCCGATCCCGCTGCGTCTGCCCAAAGCAGCCGATACGGAAGACCTCGAGGTACGGGGCGAGGTTCTGTACTACACGCGGGATTTCGAGAAGCTGAACGAAAGGCAGCGGCGGGCGGGGGAGAAGGAATTCGCCAATCCGCGCAACGGCGCGGCGGGCAGCCTGCGCCTGCTCGACTCGCGCATCACCGCGCAGCGCCCTTTGCGCTTCTTTGCATACGGCGTAGGCATGGCCGCGAAAGCGCGCTGGAAGACGCATTCCGAGATGCTCGACAGGCTGGATGAACTTGGATTTCCGATAAGCAAAGAACGCGGCATCGCGCGCGGCGTCAACGGATTGATGGATTTCTATAAAAAAATTCAAACGAGGCGGGACCAGTTGCCCTACGCCATCGACGGCGTGGTCTACAAGGTGAACCGGCTGGACTGGCAGGAACGGCTGGGTTTCGTTTCCCGTGCGCCGCGCTTCGCGCTCGCGCACAAGTATCCGGCGGAGGAGCAGACCACGGAAGTGCTCAAGATCGAGGTCCAGGTGGGCCGCACCGGCGTATTGACACCGGTAGCACGCCTGAAACCGGTGGAGGTCGGTGGTGTCACCGTGACCAATGCGACGCTGCATAACGAGGACGATTTGCGCCGCAAGGACGTCTGGGCGGGCGACACCGTCGTGGTGCGGCGGGCGGGCGACGTGATTCCGGAAGTGGTCCGGGTACAAGCGCCGGGAGCGCGCCGCGAGGAGGACAGGTTCTCGATGCCGCGGGCTTGCCCGGTATGCCAATCGCCGGTGGTGCGGCTCGAAGGCGAAGCCGCCGCGCGCTGCACGGGGGGCCTTTACTGCAGCGCCCAGCGCAAGCAGGCGTTGCAGCATTTTGTCGGGCGGCGCGCGATGGACATCGAGGGCGTGGGCGAGAAGCTGATCGAGCAGCTGGTCGATCGGGGCATGGTGGAAAGCCCGGCCGATCTGTATTCCCGGCTTGACAAGGAATCACTCGCAGGCATTGAACGGATGGCCGACAAGTCGGCGCAGAACGTGCTCGACAGCATCCAGCATTCCCGCGAAGTGGACCTGGCGCGCTTTGTCTTCGCGCTTGGCATGCCCGGCGTCGGCGAGGAAGTGGCCAAGATCCTGGCCAGGCACTTCGGCGAACTGCAGGCGCTGCTGGACGCCGACTGGCCGGCGCTGGCGGCAGGCAAGGAGTCGATCCGCAAGGAGAATGCGAAACGCAAGCGCAAGGCCGAAGACCCGCTGGCCGTGCCGCTGGAGGGTATCGGGCCGGAAATCATGGAGAGCATCGAAAAATTCATCCATGAACCACACAACCGAAAAATCATCGCCAGATTGGTCGATCCGGCGCACGGTGTGCGCATCAAGCGGGCCGCGGCTGCCCGGCCTGCCGCCGGCGGCGGCAAGACTTTCGTCCTCACTGGTACTCTTGCGAATATGAGCCGGGACCAGGCGCGCGCGCTGATCGAATCGAAGGGCCACAAAGTCGCCGGATCGGTGTCGAAGAAGACCGACTACGTCGTCGCCGGCGCCGAAGCGGGCAGCAAGCTCGAACAGGCGCGCACGCTGGGCGTCGAGGTCCTGGATGAAGACGACCTGCGGCGTTTACTGGGAACGGACTGACTGATGCAGAAAAAGATCACCAAAGCGGTATTCCCTGTCGCGGGCCTGGGCAGCCGCTTCCTGCCGGCCACCAAGGCGAGCCCCAAGGAAATGCTGCCGATTGTCGACAAACCGCTGATTCAGTACGCGGTGGAGGAGGCGGCTGCGGCGGGCATCACCGACCTGATTTTCGTGACCGGGCGCAACAAGCGCGCGATCGAGGATCATTTCGACATGAACCCCGAGCTCGAGCGCTCGCTCAGCGACAAGGCCGAACTGCTGGCGATCGCGCGTAGCGTCCTGCCCGCCGGCTGCCGTTGCATTTATATCCGGCAGGCGGAGCCGCTCGGCCTGGGCCACGCGGTGCTGTGCGCGCAACCGGTGGTGGGCAATGAACCCTTTGCAGTGGTGCTGGCGGACGACCTGATTGATGCGAATCCGCCGACTCTCGCGCGCATGACCCGGCGCTTCGAAACGGAAGGCTGCTCCTTGCTCGGCGTGGAAGAGGTTCCGCGCGAGCAAACCGGCAGCTACGGCATCGTCAGCCCGGAGGATGCAAAAGCAGAGGTGACGCCGATCCGCGCCATCGTCGAGAAGCCCGCGCCTAAGGATGCCGCGTCCACCCTGGCGGTGGTCGGGCGCTATGTACTCACGCCGGCGATTTTCGAGTTGCTGGCCGCGGGCAAGCCGGGGCGGGGCGGCGAAATCCAGCTTACGGACGCGATCGCGGCGCTGCTCGGGCGCGAACGCGTGCTGGCGATGGGCATCGGCGGCAAGCGCTACGACTGCGGCGGCAAGCTCGGCTACCTGAAGGCGACGGTCGAGCTGGGCCTTCGCCATCCGGACATCGGCAAGGCGTTTACAGAGTTCCTGCACAATCGCGAGCGCTGACGTGTCCCACGTGCCGGACCCGACTTGGCCCTCTACTGCGGATTCCTGGGCGTTCCTCGAGAATTCCGACCTGGTGGCGGGTGCCGGGGAAATCCGCGCCGCCATCGACCGCATGGCCGGCGAGATCCAGCTGCAATTCAAGGATCGCTATCCGCTGGTGCTGGTGGTGATGGGCGGCGCGGTGGTATTCGCCGGCCAGCTGCTGCCGCAATTGCACTTGCCGCTGGATCTGGATTACATCCATGCCACGCGCTACGGTGCGGCGACGCAGGGCGGCGGTATCGACTGGAAAGTGGCGCCGCCGGCGGGCGTGCGCGGCCGCGCGGTGCTGGTGCTGGACGACATCCTCGACGGCGGCCAGACCATGGGCGCGATACGCGAGCGCCTGCTGGAACTGGGCGCGAAGAGCTTTCACTGCGCCGTGCTGGTGGAAAAAATCCTGCCGAAGAAGAAACCCATCGCGGCCGATTTTGTCGGCCTGACGATCCCGGACCGCTTCGTGTTCGGCTGCGGCATGGACGCCAAGGGAATGTGGCGCAACCTCCCCGAAATCCGCGCCATGCGGGGCGCCTGATGCTGGCGATCCTCGGCGGCAGCGGGCTGACGCAACTGGCGAATCTTACGGAAACGCGGCGCATATCCGCCCGCACCGCCTTCGGCGAACCCTCCGGCCCGCTGACGCTCGGCAGGATCGGCGGACGCGAGGTGGTTTTTCTCGCTCGACACGGCGACGCGCACGGCATTCCGCCGCACCAGGTGAACTACCGCGCCAACATCCAGGCGCTGAAAGACGCCGGCGCGACGCGGATCGCTTCGGTGGCCACCGTGGGCGGCATCCGGCGCGAGTTTGGACCCGGCGTGCTGGTTGTGCCGCACCAGATCATCGACTACACCTGGGGACGCGCTTCGACTTTCTTCGAAGGACCAGGCGCGAAGGTCACGCACATCGACTTTACCGAACCGTATTCGGCCACTTTGCGCAGGAGCATCCTGGCGGCGGCGAAAGCCTGCGGCGAAGCGGTGGCCGATGGCGGTTGCTATGGGACAACGCAGGGGCCGCGCCTGGAAACGGCGGCGGAAATCGCGCGCATGGAGCGCGACGGCGCCGATCTCGTCGGCATGACCGGGATGCCGGAGGCGGCACTGGCCCGCGAAGCGGGCCTCGAATACGCCGCGATCGCCGTGGTCGCAAACCATGCGGCAGGAAAGGGCGACAGCGCGCACGCGATTTCCCTGGTCGCCATCGAGACGGTCGTTGAGCACGCGATGCAACGGGTGCGGGGCATCCTCGAGAAGCTGGCTGCCTCATGATTCGCGAAGTCTTGCGGATGGGAGACGAGCGCCTGCTCCTGCGATCGGTGGAAGTCGAGCGTTTCGGCACGCTGGAACTCGGCGAGTTGCTGCAAGACATGCGCGACACGATGGCGCACATGAACGGCGCCGGACTGGCCGCGCCGCAGATCGGCGTCAATCTGCGCGTGGTGATCTTTGGCGTGCATGCCAACCCTCGCTATCCCGACGCCGAGGAAGTGCCCGACACGGTGCTGATCAATCCGGTGCTCGAGCCGCTCTCCGACGAAATGCAGGAGGGATGGGAAGGCTGCCTCTCGGTACCCGGCATGCGCGGCTGGGTGCCGCGCTGGATGCGCCTGCGCTACCGGGGTTTCGACGAGAAGGGCCAGCGCTTCAGCCGGGAGGTCGCGGATTTCCACGCGCGCGTGGTGCAGCACGAGTGCGACCACCTGGACGG
>JANXUV010000186.1 GCA_025356085.1 Betaproteobacteria bacterium | reverse complement strand
GGAATTTCCGCTCCACGTCATACTCCGCCGCGAAGCCGAATCCCCCGAAAGTCTGGATGCAGGCGTTGGCCGCTTCCCACGAGGCTTTCGCGCACAGGTGCTTGGCCATGTTCGCCTCTGCGCCGCAGTGCTTCTTCTCATCGAACAGCTTCGCCGCCTTGTAGCGCATCAGGTTGGCGGCCTCGATCTCCATGTAGGACTCGGCGATCGGGAACTGGATGCCCTGGTTCTGGCCGATCGGCCGGCCGAACACCACGCGATCCTTGGAGTACTTGGTTGCCTTGTCGATGAACCAGTAGCCGTCGCCGATGCACTCTGAGGCGATGAGGATGCGTTCGGCGTTGAGCCCATCGAGGATGTACTTGAAGCCCTTGCCTTCCTCGCCGATCAGGTTCTCCGCCGGCACTTCGAGGTTGTCGATGAATACCTCGTTGGTCTCGTGGTTGACCATGTTCCGGATCGGCTTGACGGTCAGGCCTTTGCTTTTCGTGTCGACAAGAAAAATCGACATTCCCTCGGACTTTTTCTTCACCTTTTCGAGCGGCGTGGTGCGCGCGAGCAGGATCATCAGCTCGGAGTGCTGCAGGCGCGAGGTCCAGACTTTCTGGCCGTTGACCACGTAGCGGTCGCCCTTTTTCACCGCCACCGTCTTGATGCTGGTGGTATCGGTGCCCGCGGTGGGTTCGGTGACGCCCATGGACTGCAGGCGCAGTTCGCCGGTGGCGATTTTGGGCAGGTATTTCTTCTTCTGCGCCTCCGAGCCGTTCCGCAGCAGGGTGTTCATGTTGTACATCTGCCCGTGGCAGCAGCCGGCGTTGCCGCCGGAGCGCGTGATTTCTTCCATGATCACCGAGGCTTCGGTGAGCGACAGGCCCGAGCCGCCGTGCTCCTCGGGGATCAGTGCGGACATCCAGCCCGCCTTGGTGAGCGCGTCCACGAAGGCTTCCGGGTAAGCGCGCGCCTCGTCGATCTTCTGCCAGTAGGCGGAATCGAAGCCGGCGCAGAGAGCACGTACCGCGTCGCGAATGTCGGGATGGTCCATGTTCAATCCGCCTTGATGTTGGCGTCCTGCACGACTTTGGCCCAGCGGGCGACTTCGCTCTTCAGGAAGACGCTGAATTCCTCGGAGCTGGAGGCGACCACATCCACGCCGGCTTTGTTGAAGCGGTCGGTGATCTCCGGCGAGCGCATGATTTTCACCATCTCGGTGTTCAATCGCGTGACGATTTCCTTGGGCGTGCCGGCGGGCGCTAGGATGCCGAACCATACGGTGACGTCGTAACCCGGCACGCCGGACTCGTCCACCGTTGGTACCTCCGGTGCCAGTGAAGAGCGCTTTTTGGAGGAAACGGCGATCGCCTTCAGTTTGCCGGCCTTCACGTGCGGCAGCACGTTGGGCGTATTGTCGAACATCAGTTGAATCTGGCCGCCAAGCATGTCGGTGACCGCGGGCGCGCTGCCCTTGTAGGGAACGTGGGTGATGTCGGTGCCGGTCATCGACTTGAACAGTTCGAACGACAGGTGGTTGGACGAGCCGTTGCCGGTCGAGGCATAGTTGAAGCCGCCCGGTTTTGCCTTTGCCGCGGCGATCAGCTCCTTCACGGAATTCACCGGCACGTTCGGATTCGCGACCAGCAGGTTGGGCGTGGTGCCGGCCAGCGTGATCGGCACAAAATCCTTGGTGACGTCAAAGGAGAGCTTGTAGAGGCTCTGGATCACCGAGAACGGCAGCGCCGCGCCGAACAGCGTGTAGCCGTCGGGCGGCGACTTAACCGCCGCCTCGGTGCCGATGATGGTATTGCCCCCGGGACGATTCTCCACCAGCACCGGCTGGCCGAGCGCCTTCGGCAGTTCCGACGACATGATCCGCGCGAGCGTGTCGTTGAACGCCCCCGGCGGGTAGGGAACGATGTAGCGGATGGGTTTGGAAGGCCATGCCTGCGCATTCACCAGCGTGGAAATGCAAAGAAGCATGACTGCAAAAACAGCTTTCATTGCTCTGCCTTCACGCCGGCCGTATTGATAACCTTGGCCCATTTCGCGATCTCGGCGTCGAGGAATCGCTTCGCTTCCTCGGGCGTGCCGCCGACGGGTTCGATTCCGGTCTGGATCAGGCGTTCGCGCACGTCGGCATCCTTGAGCGCCTTCGCGCTTTCGGCGGCGAGGCGGATGATGATCTCCTTTGGCGTGGCGCCAGGCACCATGAACAGCACCCAGGTCGAGGATTCGAGCGCGGGCCCGCCGGCCTCGGCGAGCGTCGGCACGTCGGTGTAGGCGGGCAGGCGCTTGCCGGAGAACATGCCGAGCGCGCGCAGCTTGCCGCCGCGTACCTGCGGCATCAAGCTGCTGGGCGTATCGACCAGGATCTGGATGTCGTTTGCCATCACCGCCTGCATCGCCGGCGCGGTGCCTTTGAAGGGGACGTGCACCATGTCGATGCCGGTGGTCTGCTTGAACAGCTCACAGGTGAGGTGCGCGGCCGCACCGATGCCGGAGGAGCCGAAGTTGAGCTTGCCCGGGTTGGCCTTGGCGTAGGCAATCAGTTCCTTCACGTCTTTCGCCGGCAGGTTGTTGTTCACGGTCATGATCAGCGGCGCGATGGCGGCAAGCGACACCGGCACCAGGTCCTTGAGCGGGTCGAAAGGCAGCTTGCCCTGATACAGCGTGACGTTGGCGGAATAGCCGGCGATCACCGTGACCACCGTGTATCCGTCACCCGGCGCCCTCGCCGCCAGGTCGGAGCCGAGGATGCTGTTGGCGCCGGGCTTGTTGTCGACGACGATCGGCTGGCCGAGCGGTCCGGACATTTTCTGCGTGACGATGCGCGTCACCACGTCGGTGATGCCGCCGCCCGTGTACGGCACGATCCAGCGGATGGGCTTGTGAGGAAAGCCTTGTGAATTAGAATTTACTGAAAAACAAATCAATAAAACAGCGATAAGCGTTTTCATATGTAGCCAGGCCCCTCAATGGGAGGATGTTTCGCAAGAAACTCCTCGTTGACCTCCAACCCGAGCCCGGGTTTATCCAGCGGCCAGACGTTGCCGTCCCGATCCACTTCGTAGGGCTTCGAAACCAGATCATCGCGGAACTTGTTGGCTTTGGATACATCTCCTTCGAAATAGCCGCCGTTGTCGATGGCGGCGAGGAAATGGATCGAGGCCGCGTGATTCAGCCCGGTCATCGAGCTGTGCGGGTGGATCGGCAGCTTGTAGGCGGAAGCCATCGCCGCGATGCGCAAGGCTTCGGTGATGCCGCCGGTCTTGGAGAGGTCCGGCTGCAGGATGGTGATGGCGCCGTCCTCGATCACCCGGTTGAACTCGAAGCGGGTGTAGTGGTTCTCGCCCGCTGCGAGCGGGGTGCGGCCGAAGCTGCGTGCCTGCTGGTAGCTGCGGTAGTCGTGCGCGGGGAAGGGCTCCTCCAGCCAGGCGACGTTCAGCTCGTCCATCCCCGGCATTACCTGCCGGACGTCCTCGACGCTGTAGCCGATGTTGGCATCGGTGAGGATCACCAGGTCGTCTCCGCAGGCCTTGCGCACGGCGCGGATGCGCTCCAGGTCTCTTTTGGGAGAGTCGCCGACGCGGAGTTTTACCGCCTTGTAACCGGCTTTTATGCTTTTCTGCAGTTCCTCCAGAAGTTTTTCCGGAGCTTGATAACCCAATGACACTCCGCCTGCGTAGGCGGGGACGGCTTTCATCGAGCCGCCCAGCAGCTTGTAGAGCGGCATGCCTGCTGCTTGGCCGCGAATGTCCCAGAGCGCGCAATCGATGCCGCTCATGGCGAGGCAGGTGCCGGCGCCCATGCCGTGGCTGGCGAGTTGCTTGTCGTAGATCTTCTTCCACACGCCCACCACGTCCGCGGCATCCATGCCCTTGACCAGCTGGGTGAGCGTCGTCTCTATCAGCTTCGCCACCGCGGTATGCGCGCGGCCGTGGTGCGATTCGCCCCAGCCGACCAGGCCGCCGGCGGTGGTGACCTTGACCACCACTGCGTCGCGCTTGATCGCCGTTCCGATGCCGAGCGCCACGCGGTTCTCCGGCGGCACCGGAAACGAGGTGGGGTAGGCCTTGATCTCGACGATTTTCAGGTCGGCATTCATGATTTCCAGATTTCGGGATTGACGAAATTCCTGGGCTTTTCGCCGGCCAGCATGCGCAGCGTCTCTTCTGCGGCAGCCGCGCCCATGCGCTTGCGCGATTCCTGCGTCATGCCCGCGAGATGCGGCGTCAGCACCGCGTTGTCTAGCGACAGCAGCGGATGGCCGGGTTCGAGCCGGTAGTGTTCGTAGACGTCGAGCATCACTCCGGCGATTTTATTTTCTTTCAACGCCGTAACAAGAGCCGCTTCTTCCACGACGGCGCCGCGGCCAACATTGATGAGCCAGGCGGTGCTTTTCATCTTTGAAAGCTTTTTTTCATTGAAGAGGTGATGCGTCTCCGGCGTCAACGGGCAAGTCACCACTACGAAATCCGATTCCGCGACCAGCTTGTCCAGTGCCGCTGGTTCTGCCTCGGGCGGCAGGCGGTCCAGCCGCCGCTGATTGCCGAGCACCCGCATGCCGAACCCGTTGCCGCAGATTTTGGCCACGCGCCTGCCGATTTCGCCGACGCCGACGATGCCAACCGTCATGGCGGCAATCTCGTGGGCCTTGGCGCCCAGCAGTCGCGTTTCGTCCCAGGGTTGGGTTTTGATCTTGGTCGTTATTTCGAAAGCATTCCGTCCCAGGGTCAACATGGCCAGCACGCAATACTCCGCCACCGACTGGGCATTGCCGCCGGGAATGTTTGCAACGGGAATGCCGCGCTCGCTGGCGGCCTTGAGCGGCACCAGGTCCAAGCCGGTGCCGTGAATCATCACCGCCTTGATCTTCTTCGCGTACTCGAAGAAATCATCGGGCAAGCGGCTGCGCGTAATCACCGCGTCCACGTCCGCTGCGTCGCGCCGGATGCCATCGAAGGAGGCTTCCCGGCATTGCTGAACTTCCGCCTTCGTGCGCAATAGCGCGACGCCGGACGGGTCGATCGGATCGACCAGCAACACTTTCATGCTCAAACGATGCCCGCGGCCTTGAGCTGTTTCAGGTCGGCGTCGCTGCGGCCGAGCAGGTCTTTCAGGACCTCCCCGGTGTGCTGGCCGAGCATGGGTGGGGCGAGGCGGTACTCCACCGGCGTTTCAGAAAGGCGCAGCGGGCTGCGCACCATCGGCGCCGCGCCGCCCAGCGGGTGCGGCATGCTCATGCCGAGCTCCCGGTGCCGCACCTGCGGGTCTTCCAGCACTTCCTTCATGTTGTTGATCGGGCCGCAGGGAACGCCGGCCGCCTCCAATGTCTGGATCCATTCGCGCTTGCTGCGGCCGCGCATGATCACGGCGATCAAGAGGATCAGCTCCTCGCGGTGGATGATCCGCTGCGAATTGGTCTTGAAGCGCGGCTCCTTCGAGAGTTCGGCGCGGCCGGCGGCCTGGCAGAAACTCGCAAACTGGCTGTCGTTGCCTACCGCGAGAATGATGTGGCCGTCGGTGGTGGGAAACACCTCGTAGGGCACGACCTGTGGATGCGCGTTGCCCCAGCGCGCCGGGATCGTGCCGGAGGCCAGGAAGGAGCAGATCTGGCTGGCGTTGAAGGCGACCATCGTATCCAGCAGCGCGGCATCAATGTACTGGCCCTGGCCGGTGCGCTCGCGGTGGGTGATGGCGGCGAGGATGGCGACGCTGGCGTACATGCCGGTAAGCACGTCGGTGACGGCGATGCCGACTTTCTGCGGCCCGGCGCCCGGCTGGCCGTCGCGTTCGCCGGTAATGGACATCAGCCCGCCCATGCCCTGGAAAATGAAATCGTAGCCCGGGCGTGGCGCGTAGGGGCCGTCCTGGCCGAAGCCGGTAATGGAGCAGTAGATGAGCCCCGGGTTCTCTTTCTTCAGCGATTCGTAATCCAGCCCATAGCGCTTAAGGTTGCCGACCTTGTAATTCTCGATCAGCACCTGCGACTTCATGGCGAGCTCGTGCGCGATCTTCTGTCCTGCGGGCTTGGAGATGTCGAGGGTGACCGACTTCTTGTTGCGGTTGACGGAAAGGAAGTAGGCCGACTCGCTGCTGTCCTTGCCGGCGCCGTCCTTCATCCAGGGCGGGCCCCAGCCGCGCGTGTCGTCGCCCGCGCCCGGGCGCTCGATCTTGATGACTTCCGCGCCGAGGTCGGCCAGGTTCTGCGCCGCCCAGGGACCGGCAAGGACGCGCGAGAGATCGAGGACTCGAATATGGGAGAGAGGACCCGGCATCAGTCGGCCTTGATGCTGGCGTCTTTAATCAGCTTTCCCCATTTGGCGATTTCGTTGCGCACGAAGGCGGTGAATTGCGCTCGAGTGCCGCCTTCGGGTGTGACGCCGAGTCCCGCGAGACGTTCTTTCATGTCCGCGGTGGCGAGGATCTTCACCACGTCGGCGTTGATCTTGTTGAGCACCGCGTCGGGCGTCTTGATGGGCGCGGCCAGGCCGATCCAGCCCACGGCTTCGAACCCCGGATAGCCGGATTCAGCGACAGTGGGCACGTCGGGCAGGAACGGCGAGCGTGTCGAGGAGCCGACCGCGAGCGCGAGCAGCTTGCCGGATTTGGCGTGCGGGATCACCGCCGGTACCGCGTCGAACATCAGCTGGATGTTGCCGGAAAACAAATCGGTGTAGGCGGGCGGGCTGCCCTTGTAGGGCACGTGCGTGAG
>JANXUV010000178.1 GCA_025356085.1 Betaproteobacteria bacterium | reverse complement strand
CTGCGCATGGTGGCCAGCTATACCCAGCTGCTCGGCAAGCGCTACGGCGACAAATTCGACGGCGACGCCAAGGAGTTCATGGCCTACATCGTCGATGGCGCCGGGCGCATGAAGCAGTTGATCGAGGACCTGCTCGCCTATGCCAGTACCCCGGCACCGGCATCGGCCTGGCGATCTGCAAGAAAGTCGTCGACCGCCACGGCGGGCGCATCTGGGTGGAATCGGCGCCGGGCAAGGGCAGCCGATTCGTCTTCACCCTGTCCAAGAAGAAATAACTTACAGGGACGCTTCGAACTCCTTCATCGCTTTCGCGTGCGTGGACCCAAAAGGGTGAACGAGGCAAGGCCCTCCTATACTAGGGACATGAAAACCAAAGTCACTGAAATGCTGGGCATCCGCTATCCGATCATCCAGGGCGGCATGCAGTGGGTGGGCTACGCGGAGCTCGCCTCCGCTGTCTCGAATGCCGGCGGCCTGGGGATACTGACCGCGCTGACGCAGCCGACGCCGGACGACCTGCGCAAGGAGATCGAGCGCTGCCGGCAGATGACCGACAAGCCCTTCGGCGTCAACCTCACGATCCTGCCGTCGATCAAGCCGCCACCGTACGCCGAGTACATCAAGGTGATCATCGATTCGGGCATCAAGATCGTCGAGACCGCCGGCAACAATCCGCGCGACGTGACGCCGAAGTTCAAGGAGCATGGCATCACCGTGGTCCACAAGTGCACCTCGGTGCGGCACGCGCTCTCAGCCGAGAGGAGCGGCGTGGACTGCATCTCCATCGACGGCTTCGAATGCGCCGGCCACCCTGGCGAGGACGACGTCACCAACCTGATACTGATCCCGGCGGCGGTGCGCGCCTGCAGGATACCGGTGCTCGCTTCGGGCGGCATCGCCGACGGTTACCAGATGGCGGCCTGCCTGGCGTTAGGGGCGGAAGGCATCAACATGGGCACGCGCTTCATGTGTACGAAAGAGGCGCCAATCCACGACAACATCAAGCAGGCGCTGGTGAATTCCGGGGAGCGCGACACCAATCTCATTTTCCGCACTATGCGCAATACTTCGCGCGTGCTGAAGAACAAGGTCTCGGATGAAGTGGTGGCGATGGAGAAGAAGGGCGCCGCGTTCGAAGACATCAAGCACCTGGTGGCGGGCGTGAAGGGGCGCCACGCCATGACAAACGGCGAGGTGGACACCGGCATCGTCAGCGCCGGCATGGTGGTCGGCCTGATCGAGGACATCCCGAGCTGCCAGGAATTGATCGAGCGCATTGTGCGGGAATGCCGCGAGGCGCTGGGGGCGGCGAGTAAAATGGCCGCATGAGCACCCAAGACGCCGTCAGCCTCACCAAGGACCTGCTCCACTTCGACACCATCAACCCGCCCGGCCTGGAGCGCGATTGCGCGCAGATGGCGGGCAAGCTGCTGGAGGATTGGGGTTATTCCGTTTCTTTTTCTGAATTTGAAAAAGACAGGACGAGTGTCATTGCAAAAGCAGGCGGCAAGGCGGGCAAGGACCCGCTCTGCCTCACGGGGCACCTGGACGTGGTGTCGCTGGGCACGCGCAAGTGGTCGAAGGATCCGTTCGCGGGCGAAGCCGACGGCGACAAGCTCTACGGCCGAGGCACGTCGGACATGAAGGCGGGCATCGCGGGGATGATGATGGCCGCGAAAAGTTTTTCCAAGAAGTTGAACGGCACCGCCGGCGTGGTGCTGGTGCTGACGGCGGCGGAAGAGAACGGCTGCGTGGGTTCGCGCCATTTGGCGGCGCTGCCCAAGCTGATGGGCAAGGCGGGCGCCATCGTGGTGGGCGAGCCGACCTCCAACTATCCGATGGTCGGCCACAAAGGCTCGATCAAGCTGCATGCCTCCTTCAAGGGCGTGTCGGCGCACGGCTCGATGCCGCAGCTGGGCGTCAACGCCATCTACAAGGCCGCCAAGGCGATCGCCAGGCTGGAGGAATTCCAGTTCGGCGTGCAGGAACACCCGGTGATGGGCCTGCCGACCCTGAACGTGGGCACGGTCGAGGGCGGCAGCGGGGTGAACCTGGTGCCGGACCTGGCGAGGATCGGCGTGGACATCCGCACGGTGCCGGGCACGGATCACAGGGACCTTCTTGCCCGCTTGAAAAAACTGCTTGCGGATGCGGAGGTGGAGGTGTTCGCGGATTCGGAGGCGGTGTGGACCGAGCCAGAGAATGCCTGGATGCAGCGCGTGTTCGAAATCTGCAGGCCGATCCTGAAGGAATCGCCCGAGGCTCGCGCGATGCCCTACATGACCGACGCGGCCAACTTGCGCAAGGTCTACGCAGGCGCGCCGACGGTGATCCTCGGTCCGGGCGAGGCGGCGATGGCGCACCAGACCGACGAGTACTGCCACATCGAGCGCATCCGCCAGTCGGTGGCGATCTACGAGGGGGTCATCGACGACTGGTGCCGCGGCTGAACGGGACTATATGAGCGCGGCCGCACGGTGCGGCGGCGCCTGGAGCGGTAGGGTGGAGACAGTTCCTTCAACCCACGCTGAGGGCAAGCTCATGAACAGCATCATCTATATCGTCGGTCTCGTCGTCATTACCGGCTTCATCCTCGGGTATTTCGGGCTGCGCTGAAGAAATCCGCATGCAATTAGACGACCAGGAGGCGAGCAGCAACGTCGAGGACCGCCGCGGCATCGGCGTGGGCGGCGGCTTGGGCATCGGCGGCATCGTGGTCGCGGCTATCGCCTATTTCATGGGCTTCGATCCGGGTGCCGCGATCCAGGTCGGGCAGCAGGTGTCGCAGATGAGCGACCGCAGCAGCGCGACGGAAGCCCCCAAAGGCGCGCCGGCGGATGAGCAGGGCCGGTTCGTTGCCAAGGTGCTCGGCAGCACCGAGACCGTGTGGACGAAGATATTTCAGCAGTCGAACGCGCAATATCGTGCCCCGACCCTGGTGCTCTACGACGGCCAGGTGCGCTCGTCCTGCGGCCGCGGGCAGGCGGCGATGGGCCCCTTCTATTGCCCGGGTGACGAAAAACTCTACATCGACCTGTCGTTTTTCCGCGACCTTCAGACGCGCTTCAAGGCCCCCGGCGATTTCGCGCAGGCGTACGTCATCGCCCACGAGGTGGGCCACCACGTGCAGAAGCTCACCGGAGGCACGCGGAGCGATTCCAACCAGGCGTCCGTTCGGATGGAACTGCAGGCCGACTGCTATGCGGGCGTTTGGGGGCATTTCGCCGGCGCCATGAAGCAGCTGGATCCAGGCGATGTCGCCGAAGCGCTTGCCGCGGCGACGGCGATCGGCGACGACCGCCTGCAGCAGCAAGCCCAGGGCCGCGTGGTGCCCGAATCCTTCACCCATGGCACCTCCGCCCAGCGCGTGCGCTGGTTCAAGCGGGGGCTGGACTCCGGCCGCCCGAAAGACTGCAACACCGCCACCGGTTCACTTTAGTAAACTTCTTCCTGCAGTCAGAACAACAGGAGGAGTCGATCGTGAGCAGGTTTTCGCGTCTGGCCGTATTCGCCCTTTCCGCATGCCTCGCCGCCGGCTCCGCGCTCGCGCAGCAGGCCTATCCCGCCCACCCGGTGAAATGGGTGGTGCCGTATCCGCCGGGCGGCACCACCGACCTGATCGCCCGCATCGTCGCGCAGTGGCTGTCGGACAAGCTCGGGCAGCCGTTCCTGATCGAGAACAAGGCGGGCGGCGGCAACAATATCGGCGTCGAGCTGGTGGTGAAATCTCCCGCCGACGGCTACACCATGCTGCTGGTGAATCCGGCCAACGGCATCAACACCACGCTGTACAAGAACCTGCCGTTCAATTTCCTCACCGACATTGCGCCCGTGGCGGGCATCGTGCGCGCGCCGAACGTGATGGTGGTGACCCCGTCGTTCCCCGCGAAGAACGTCGCCGAGTTCATCGCCTACTGCAAGGCGAACCCGAACAAGATCAACATGGCCTCCTCGGGCAGCGGCACTTCGGTGCACCTGTCAGGCGAGCTGTTCAAGTCATTGACCGGCTGCCAGATGCTGCACGTGCCGTACAAGGGCGCGGGCCCCGCGCTCGCCGACATCATGGCGGGCACGGCGGACGTGATCTTCGACAACCTGCCGTCCTCCGCGGGCTTCATCAAGGGCGGCAGGATACGCGCGCTGGCGGTGACCTCCGAGGCGCGCGAGGCCACGCTGCCCGGGGTGCCGACGGTGGGCGAGACGGTGAAGGGCTACGAGGCCACGGCCTGGTTCGGCATCGGCATGCCCAAGGGCACGCCGAAGGACGTCATCGACAAAGTGAACGCCGAGGTGAACCGCGCGCTGTCCGACCCGAAGATGCTCGAGCGCCTGGCGGAGCTGGGGGGCAAGCCGATCAAGGGCACCCCGGACGATTTCGGCAAGGTGATCGCCGCCGAGACCGCGAAGTGGGCGCCGATCGTGACCTCTTCCGGCGCGAAGGTGGAATGATCCGATGATTCACGCCACCGCCGTCATCGAGGACGGCGTCGAGATCGGCGAGGGCTGCAGCATCGGTGCGTATGCGGTCATCAAGCGCCACACCCGCATGGGCGCGCGCAACCGCGTCGCCGAGCATGCGGTCATCGGCGGCGAGCCGCAGGACGTCAAGTTCAAGTCGGACACGGTTTCCGGCGTCGTGGTCGGCGACGACAACATCTTCCGCGAGGGCGTCACCATCCACCGCGGTTCGCGCCCGGATGCGGTTACGCGCGTGGGCAGCGGCTGCATGCTGATGGTCGGTGCCCACGTCGGGCACGATTGCGTCGTGGGCAGCCAGGTGGTGCTGGTGAACAACGCCGCGCTCGCGGGCGAAGTAACGGTCGGCGACCGAGCATTCATTTCCGCGGGCGTGGGCGTGCACCAGTTCTGCCGCGTCGGCCGTCTCGCGATGATCGGCGGCCTGGCCAAGGTGGTGCAGGATGCGCTGCCGTTCTGCATCACCGATGGCAACCCCGCGCGCGCGCGCGGGCTGAATCTCGTCGGACTGCGCCGCGCCGGCTTCAAGGCGCCGGAAATCGCTGCTCTGAAGGAGGCTTACCGGATGCTGTACCAGCGGGTGCCGCTCAAGGAAGCCGTCGCCGGCATGGAGAAGAGTTCAAGCGACGCCGTGAGGGAACTCGCCGAGTTCATTGCGCAAAGCAAGCGGGGCTTCGCCCACCCGCAGGAAGATTAGTCTTCCGGCTTACGAATCATTTTCGGCCCGCCCTGGCCGACAGTGCGCTCGTAGGATCCGTCGCTGGTCTTCACGTACTTGGTCATGCCGAGGTCCTTCAGCTTGCTATCGGACTTGGTCGAGTACTTGCCGTGCACAGGCACCGCGCTGATGACGCGCTCCACCGGCTTTTTGCAGGCCGGGCATTTCTTCAACTTCGGCTCCGAGAGCTTCTGCATCACCTCGAAGCCGTTGCGGCACTTCGGGCAACCTTTGCCCACCGCGGCGTAGTCGTAAAGCGGCATGCTAGTCGGGGCTCCCGGGCGTCTGGCTGGCGGCCGGGTCGATGTGGGACCATGGCCGCTTGCTCTTGGTCCAGATGTGCGCCGTCAACGTCATCGGCGGCGCGTTCTCGATGGTGCCCGCGCGCAGTACGACGCGCTCGGGCGTGATCTCGCGCTGGCTGTACAGCGAGACGCCGCAATCGCCGCAGAAATAGCGGTGCAGGATGCGGCCGCTGTCGGCCTTCTTGGTGAACCGATTCGGCGTGCCCTGCGTGATGCGGAAGTCCTTCGCCGCGACGAGCGCGTTGACCGTGCCCCCGGCGCCCGTTACTTTCTGGCAGTCGGTGCAGTGGCAGGCGCGCAGTTCGCTGATGGCAGCGTCGACCGAGTAGCGGATGGCGCCGCAGAGGCAGCCTCCTTGGAGTGGGGTCATTTCACAGTTCCCGTGCCTGGATGTGGAACAATCTTGCCATGATCGCCACCCGTGAGAAGAATAAGATTTGACCGCCACTCTGCGGGGCGTGCTCTGGATGAGCGGCGCCGTGCTGTCCTTCTGCGTGATGGCGGTCGCCGCGCGCCAGCTGCTGCAGCACCTCGGCATCTTCGAGATCCTGGCATTCCGCACCCTCGTGACGCTGCTGATCGTTCTCGCCGTCACGGTGCGCACCGGCACCGCCACGCTGAAGACGCGCCGCTTCGGCACCCACCTGTGGCGCAACGGCATGCATCTGGGCGGCCAGGTGTCCTGGGTCTTCGCCATCGGCGCGCTGCCGCTGGCGATGGTGTTCGCGATCGAGTTCACCGCGCCCATCTGGACCGCGATCATGGCGGTGCTGTTCCTCGGCGAGCACATGAACCGCGGCCGGATGGTGATGCTGGTGCTGGGATTGGCAGGCGTGCTGGTGATCCTGCGCCCGGGCCTGGGCGTGTTCCAGCCGGCGTCGCTGGTGATGCTGCTGGGCTCGTTGTTGTACGCGATCCAGTTCATCGGCACCAAGAAGCTCTCGTCGACCGAGTCGCCGATGGCGGTGCTGTTCTGGATGGCGCTGATCCAGACGCCGCTGTGCCTGGCGGCGGCGCTGACGGGCTGGGTCTCCCCGGAGATGGCGGACCTGCCCTGGATTCTCGGCATCGGCGTGGGCAGCTTCACCGCCCACTACTGCATGACGCGCGCCATGAAGCTGGCGGACGCGATGGTGATCGTGCCGGTGGACTACTTCCGGCTGCCGCTGATCGCGGTGGTGGGCTTCGTGTTCTACGCCGAGCCCTTCGACCCGCTGGTGTTCCTCGGCGCGGCGATGATTTTCGCCGGCGTCTGGTTCAGCCTCGGGCGGGAGAATAAAATAGCCGCACCATGAAACTCCGCCTTCTCCTCAGCCTGCTTTCCCTGCTGCCCTGCGTTGCCCTGGCGCAAGCCTGGCCGCAGCAGCAGCCGATCACCATCATGATGGGCTTCCCGGCCGGTTCCGGCGTGGATGTCGTCGCGCGCATGCTGGAAGAGCCGATGGAGAAATCGCTGGGCGCCAAGCTCACCATGGACTACCGCGTCGGCGCGGGCGGCAACGTGGCCTCGGACGCGGTGGCGAAAGCCAAGCCCGACGGCTACACACTGCTGCTCGGCACCGCGGCCACGCACGGCGTCAACGCCGCGCTCTACAAGAAGCTGCCGTTTGACGTCGAGGCCGACTTCACGCCCATCTCGCCGCTGGTGAACGTCTCCAACGTGCTTACCGTGAACCCGCAGGTGATCGACGCCAATACGCTGAAGGAATTCATCGACAAGGTGAAGGCCAATCCGGGCAAGTACAACTACGCCTCTACCGGCAACGGCACCGGCACGCACCTCGCGTTCGCCGAGTTCGTCTCGAAGGCGGGGCTGGACATGGTGCACGTGCCCTACAAGGGCGGGCCCGAGGCGCTGACCTCGGTGGTGTCCGGCACCACTTGCTGCATCTTCAACCAGGTGCAGACCGTGATTCCGCAGTACAAGGCGGGCAGGGTGCGGCTGCTCGGCGTGACCACGCGCACGCGCGTGTCGGCGGTGCCGGAAGTGCCGACCATCGCCGAGGCTGGCGTGCCTGGCTACGAAAGCTATACCTGGTTCGCGCTGTTCGGGCCGAAGGGGCTGGACGTAGAGATCGTCAACAAGGTGAACGCGGCGGTGAAGGCGGCTCTCGAAAATCCTGCGACGCGCGACAAGCTGGTGGCGCTCGGCAACACGCCGCGCTGGGAGACGCCCAAGCAATTCCGCGCCACGGTGAAATCCGACCGCGCCAAGTGGGCGGCGGTCGTCAAGCAGGTCGGCGCGACGATAGACTGACGAAGTATTGGGTCGGCTTGAGCTCGTCCTCGTTGTGGGCGAGCAGTTTCCGGTAGTGCAGGTCCGCATCTTCCAGGAACAGGTCCCTCGCGATTCCCTGCGCCAGGCGGTTGGCGCCGATCTCGATGCCGGGAATGTCGCCGGCCAGCGCGCCGTGGCTCAGCGTACAGCCCCAGTTGAAGACGTGCACGCGCTGCAATCCACCGGCCTTGCCTTGAAGCTGGAAGGCATCGCCGAGGTAGGGGAAGCGGGCTTCTTCGGGAAATTTCTCCGCCTCTTCCGTTGATATGTGGGAGCGCCAGGTGTCGATCACATCGCGGAAGGTCGTGATTTCCGGCCGGTCCATCAGGTTCACGTCGAAGCCGGTGCAGACGATGACCGCATCGAAAATGTATCGGGCTTTCGATGTCGTGATTCTCAGTTCATCATCTTCTTCAATATCCTTCCAGCCTTCCGAAAACCGGATCGAAAAGCCCTTGTTCTTCTCGCAGCGAAGGACGCTCTCGTAGGGCGGCGGCACCTGCTCGCTGAAGATATAGGTGTAGAAGCGCCAGCGGCTGGCGTCGTCCAGCGCCGCGTAGCCGTGCTGGAAGCCGGCGAAGGCGGTCCACTTCGACTTGTTGACCTGCGGCAGCTGCGGGCGGCGCGCGAACATCGTCACTTCGGCGGCGCCCGCTTCCAGCGCCTCGCCCGCGTTATCGAAGGCGGAGGAGCCCGCGCCAAGGATGCCGACCCGCTTGCCTTTCAGCGCCTTGAAATCGATGTCGTCCGCGGAATGGAACACTCGCGCGCCGCGATTGTCGGGGTTGAAGGTCTCGAATTCCGGCCAGCGCAGCGCGCCGCTGCCCTCGCGCCCCAGGGCCAGGACTACTTTTTTTGCATGGAAGGAGGAGGTTGTTGTTTTTACTTCTATAAATTCCTTTTTCAAATTCAAGGAAACAACTTCCACATCGTTCTCCACCGGTATTCCGGCAGTGTCGCGAACCCACAGCAGGTATGCGGCCCAGTCGAGGCGCGCGATCTTGTGCAGCTTCTCCCAGTGATCGAGGCCGTACTTCGCTTCGTGCCAGGCGCGGTAGGTCAACGCGGCGACGCCGAGGTCGGGGCCGGTGAGGTGCTTGGGCGAGCGCAGGATCTCCATGCGCGCATAGGTCGCCCACGGGCCTTCGCGCCCGCGCGGCTCGCGGTCCAGGCAGCGGATATTGCGCACGCCCTCGCGCATGAGCGCGAAGGCGGCGGTCTGGCCGCACATGCCGCCGCCGACGACCAGCGCATCGAGCAGCGGCCGCCCGTCCGGGCCACTGGAGGGCGGCACCCAGTTCGCGGGCGGGAAATTGAGTTGCGCCAGTTCGTGGCGGGCGAGAGAAGAAAGTTTGTCGAGAGACATTCCCTATAATTGTTTCATGACTGAACTCTCTTGTTACTACAGCCTGTCTTCCCCCTGGGCCTATTTCGGCGGCCCGCAGCTGCAGGACATCGTGCGGCGGCACAAAGTGAAGCTGCTGCTCAAGCCCTACGATTTCCAGGAGGTGGTGCCGCGCACCGGCGGCGTGCCATTGCGCACGCGCCCGGAGCCGCGCCGCACTTACCATGCGCTCGAACTGGACCGCTGGCGCAAGTACCTCGGCATGCCGCTCAACCTGGTGCCGAAGCACTATCCGGCCGACGGCAAGCCCGACGGCTGGAACAAGCCGGCCGGCTGGATGGTGATCGCCGCGCAGGAGCGCGGCCTGGATGCGCCGCTGCTCTCGCACGCGCTGCTGCGCGCGCTGTGGGCGGAGGAGCGCAACACTTCGGATCCTGGAGTGCGAATCACCATCGCCAACGAGAACGGCCTGTCGGGAGCCGAGCTGGTGGCCGCTGAAACCAGCGCGTCGGTGCAGGCGCTCTACAAGAAGTACAGCGAGGAGGCGGAAAAGCTCGGCATTTTCGGCGCGCCGACGTACGTGCTCGGCACGGAGCGCTTCTGGGGGCAGGACAGGTTGGAGTTTCTGGACCGCGCGCTGGCGGCACG
>JANXUV010000157.1 GCA_025356085.1 Betaproteobacteria bacterium | reverse complement strand
AAAGCACGGCGGCAAGACCATCATCCTGGCGCGCTTCATCCCGATCGTGCGCACCTACGTGCCGTTCGTCGCTGGCATCGGCCGCATGCCTTATGCGCGCTACATCGGGTGGTGCGTCGTCGGCGCGCTTGCCTGGGTGGTATCGCTGTGCAGCGTCGGCTATTTCTTCGGCAATCTGCCGTTGGTGAAGAGCAATTTCAGCACGGTGATCCTGCTGATCGTCGCGGTATCGGTGACGCCGGGCGTCTACGCCTGGCTGCGCGCGCGATCAGTTCAACGCCACCGGTGACGGCCGCGGCGGGTGCTTGGCGAGGTAGCGCTTGATGCCCGCGAGGATCGCGCGCGCGAGCTGGTCCTGGTAGGCCTCGTCGTTCAGGCGCTTTTCCTCCTCCGGGTTGGAGATGAAGGCGGTCTCCACCAGGATTGACGGTACGTCGGGTGACTTCAGCACGGCGAAGCTAGCCTGCTCGACGCGCCCCTTGTGCAGCGTGTTGACCTGGCCGAGTTCGCCCAGCACCGAGTTGCCCAGGCGCAGGCTGTGGTCGATGGTGGCGGTCTGCGACAGGTCGAGCAGGGTCTGCGCGAGGTACTTGTCCTTGACGTCGATGTTGACGCCGCCGACCAGGTCGGCCTCGTTTTCCTTCTTCGCCAGCCAGCGCGCCGCCTCCGAGGTGGCGCGCTTCTCCGAGAGCGCGAATACGCTGGAGCCGCGCGCATGCGGTTTGTTGAACGCGTCGGCATGCACCGAGACAAAGAGGTCGGCCTTGACGCGGCGCGCCTTGTCCACGCGCACCTGCAGCGGCACGTAGAAGTCCGCATCGCGCGTCAGAACCGCGCGCATGTCGGGTTCGGCGTCGATCATCGCCTTCAGGCGCCTGGCGATGGTCAGCGTGATGTCTTTCTCGCGCGAGCCGCGCCGGCCGCGCGCGCCGGGATCCTCGCCGCCGTGCCCGGGGTCGAGCACGATGGTTGCCATGCGCGCGACCTTCGGTTTTTCGGGCCGCAGCACTTCGCCGGGTGTTTTTTCCTCCTGGCGCGGCAGCTTGCCGTCGGCCTGGATCAGCGCCGCGAGCGGATCGGGCGCCACCACCGGGTAGAGATCGAGCACCAGCCGGTGGCCGTATTCGGCGACCGGCTTGAGCACGAACACCTGCGGCTTCACTTCGGACTTGAGATCCAGCACCAGTCGTACCACGCCCGGGCGGTTGCGCCCGGCGCGCAGCTTGTCGATATAGGGATCGCCGGTGGCGACCTTGTTGTTCAGCTCTGCCAGGGCCGGGCCGAATTCGACGCCTTCCAAGTCGAGCACCAGGCGCTCCGGATCCTTGACCACGAACAGCTGGAACTTGATCTCGGTTGTCGATTCCAGGGTGACACGGGTGTAGTCCTTCGCCGGCCAGATGCGCGTGGAGACGATCTGCGCCTGCGCGGGCAGCGCTCCTACGGCGAGCGCAAATCCGACAGCAGCGCGGACAACCAGGTTTCGCCAGCGCGGGAGTGCGTACTCGGCGTCGCGCTGCGCGCGTCGCCCCGATATTGGAGATGGATATCGAGATCCGGCGCGGCGAGCAGGTCTCCGGCCCGCTCGGGCCATTCCACGATGCAAAGCGATTCCGCGTTGAAGTATTCGCGAAAGCCTGAACTCAACCATTCGTTTCGATCCTTGAGCCTATAAAAATCAAAGTGATAGCAGTTTAATCTCAAATCAACATAAGGCTCAATCAGCGTGTAGGTGGGGCTTTTGACCCGTCCCTGGTAGCCCAACCCGCGCAGCAAGCCCCTGACCAGAGTGGTTTTTCCGGCGCCCAGTTCCCCGCGCAGGTGTAACGAAGTTCCGTTCGCCGCACCGGCGGCGCAGGCCTGTCCCAGCCGCAGCGTGGCGGCTTCGTCGGGCAAACTAAGCTCACCTGCCATGGCTGCACTCTCGAATCGGATCAAGCAATGGGGCGCCGAGCTCGGTTTCCAGGCCGTCGGCATCGCGGATGTCGATTTGTCCGCGGCCGGAGGCCGGCTCGCCGAGTGGCTCGGAATGGGATGGCACGGCGAGATGGATTATATGGCGCGCCATGCGGGGCTACGCGAGCGGCCGGCGGAACTGGTGCCGGGCACCGTGCGCGTGATCACCTGCCGCATGAACTACCTGGCGGACGGACATGGCGGCGTCGAGGAGGAACTGGCGGACCGGTCGCGCGCCTATGTGGCGCGTTACGCGCGCGGCCGCGACTACCACAAGGTAATGCGCAATCGGCTGCAGCGCCTTTGCGACCGCATCACGGCCGAACAGGGGCCTTTCCGCCACCGTGCCTTCGCCGATTCGGCGCCGGTGATGGAAGTGGAACTTGCGGCGCGGGCCGGCATCGGCTGGCGCGGCAAGCACACGCTGCTGCTCGATCGCGAAGGCTCCTGGTTCTTCATCGGCGAGATCTATTGCGACCTGCTTCTTGCCTGCGATTCTGCAACAGGAGATCACTGCGGAACCTGCGAACGGTGCATCGAGGTCTGTCCCACGCAGGCGATCGTCGGGCCCTACAAGCTGGATGCGCGTCGCTGCATTTCCTACCTGACGATCGAGCACAAGAGCGCCATACCTGAAGAACTGCGGCCGCTGATCGGCAACCGCGTCTACGGCTGCGACGACTGCCAGCTGGTCTGCCCATGGAACGGCTTCGCGCGGCTTTCGGCGGAAGATGATTTCCGCGTGCGCAACGGCCTGGACCGCGCCTCGCTGGTTGAGCTGTTCGGCTGGAGCGAGGCCGAATTCGACGAGCGCCTGCGCGGCTCGCCGATCCGGCGCATCGGCCACGAGCGCTGGCTCAGGAATCTCGCGGTAGGATTGGGGAATGCTTTTTCTTCAGATGAAATAATCGAAGCATTGAATAAAAGAAAGGATCATCCTTCCGGCCTGGTCCGTGAGCACGTCAATTGGGCTCTGAGGCAGCATGGCGTGGCAGCCTGACCGCCTGCTGCCGGGGTTCGAGTCGCTCGAGCTGCCGGCGCCCGACGACTACGACGGCCGCGTGGTGGCGACGCTGGTTCGCCTGCCCGCGGCGGATGCGCCGCGCGGTCCGGTGCTCTACGTGCACGGATTCATTGATTACTTTTTTCAGCGCCAGATGGCCGAGCGCTTCGCCGCCGAGGGCTATGCGTTCTACGCGCTCGATCTGCGCAAGCACGGGCGTTCGCTGCTGCCGCGCCAGCACCCCTGCTTTTGCAAGGACATCGCCGAGTATCACGACGACATCACGCGCGCGCTGGAGGAAATCGGCGCCGACGTGCTGCTGGCCGGGCATTCGACGGGCGGATTGATTTGTTCCTTGTACAAACATGAGGGTCGACTGCAAGACCGCGTGCGCGCGCTGTGGCTCATCAGCCCGTTCTTCGACTGGAAGGAAGAGCGCAAGGGAAAATTGCGGATCGCCCGGATGCTCGGCTGGTTTTCGCCGTTCATGAACGATCCGAAGTCGGTGCTGCCGGCTTACGTAAGAAGCATCCACAAGAACTGGGGCGGTGAGTGGGACTTCGACCTCTCGCTCAAGCCGCTGATGGGATTCCCGGTCTATTTCGGCTGGGTACGGGCGATATTCGCCGCGCACGCGAAAGTACACGCCGGGCTGAAGCTGGAAATACCGGTGCTGTCGATGCATTCGGACGATGGCGACATCGTGCTCGACTGGAAGCAGGTCGCCAGCTGGTCGCGCACGCTGGGATCGAAGGTCAGCGTACTGCCGTTTCCCGGCGGCCTGCACGACCTCGTGCTGTCGCGCCGCGAGATCCGCGACGAAGTGTACCGGCAGCTGTTCGCCTGGGAGGCGGCCCGGTCGGGCTAGACGCTGCGGGAAATCGGCCGCGTCGGGTCCGCGGACCACTCGCTCCAGGAACCGATGTAGACGCGTGAGCCCGTCAGGCCGGCGATTTCCATCGCCAGCGCGTTGTGGCAGGCGGCGACGCCCGAGCCGCAGTAGTTGATGACGTCGCCCGGATTGCGCCCTGCCAGCGCCGATTCGAATTCTGCGCGCAGCGATTCGGGTTTCTTGAAAACGCCCTCGGCAGATAAATTGTCGTTGTTGAAGCGGTTCTTCGCGCCGGGAATGCGCCCGGCCACCGGATCGATGGGCTCCTGCTCGCCGCGATAGCGCGCCGGCGCGCGCGCATCGAGCAGCGTGCCGCGCTTGAGCTTCTTCTCGACCAGCGCCAGGCTCGCGTGCATAGACGCCCTCGCTTTGCCGGGATAGGCCGCCGCTTCGAATTTCGGCATCTCGGCGGTCACCGGCCGGCCTTCGCGCCGCCACTTCGCCAAGCCGCCGTCGAGGACCGAAACCTGTTCGTGTCCGGCCCAGCGCAGCATCCACCACAGCCGCGCGGCCATCGCACCGGGGCCGCCGTCGTAGCAGACCACCTTGTCGGTGGGCTTCAGGCCCTGCTTGCCCATCCAGGAGATGAAGGTTCTCGGCTCGGGCAGCGGATGGCGGCCGTTGCCGCCGTTCCTCGGCGCCGACAGGTCGCGATCGAGGTGCGCGAACAGCGCGCCCGGGATATGACTTTCGAGATACTGCTGTTCGCCGAGCGCGGCGTTGGCGAGATCGTGGCGGCAGTCGAAGATGCGCCACTCGGGGTGCTGCGCCAGATCTTCGGTGGAGACCAGGCTGTTCATGTGTTTTCTCCCAGCCCGCGCCGGAGCCATTCGTGGAAATGCACCATCGTGTCTTCCATCGGCGACTGGTAGGGGCCGGCGTCGTCCAGGCCCTGCTGCCACAGCGCCCGGCGGCCGCGGTCCAGGCGCCGGCAGATTTCGTCGTCTTCCCGCGCGGTCTCGTCATAGGCCGCCTTCTGCGCCTCGATGAAATCGCGCTCGAAATGCACGATCTCTTCCGGATAGTAGAACTCCACCACATTGGTGGTCAGCGTCGGCGAGCGTGGGATCAGGTTGGAGACGATCAGCACGTTCGGATACCACTCGAGCGTCAGCCCCGGAAAGCTGGTGGCCCACAGCGCGCCGTACTTCGGCGTCTTGCCGCGCAGCTGTTTCAGACAGGCCTCCTGCCAGCGGCGGTAGACCGGCGTGCCGGGTGCGGCGAGGCCCTTCCTGGCGGTCATCACCTGCACCGAATTGCTCTTGCCGTAGCGGACCTGATAGTTGTCGCAATCTGCGTAGTTGCCAAGGCCGGCGTGGAGAAAATCCACGTGGTAGCACTCGAGATAGACCTCGACGAAGGTCTTCCAGTTGGTGGCGTAGTCCGTGGTCTCGACGCGATCCAGCACGTAGCCCGTGAAATCGAAATCCTCGCTGCAGCCGAAATCGGCGAGTTCTTCCAGCGGATTGCCGGGCCCGGCGAACAACAATCCGTTCCAGTGGGTGAGCGGCGTGGAATGCAGCTTCACGCAGGGATTCTCGGCGAAGCGCGGCGCGCCCAGCAGTTCGCCCTTCAGGTCATAGGTCCAGCGGTGCAGGGGGCAGACGATGTTGTCCAGCTTGCCTCGCCCCTCCAGCATGAGTGACTGCCGGTGACGGCAGACATTGGAGAGCAACTCGACACCGCTCTGATTTCGCACCAGGACCTTGGCGTGGTCCATCCAGTCGATGGTCTGGTAGTTCCCGACCTCCGGCACCATCAGTTCGTGGCCGACGTAATTGGAGCCGGCATCGAACAGCAGCTTCTTCTCGCGCGCGAAGATTTCCGGATCGAAATACCACGACATCGGCAGCTGGCAGCTGACCGGCCGGAGGTGGGTCGCGGAAGTGAGGGTAGACATGGCCTGCGTACCGTAAGTCCTTAAACGCGCAGCATTTTACATGAAACGGGTTTGACCCTGCCGCCGCGCTCGGTTAAGGTGGCAGCCCCCTATGACCAAGCAAACCAAGAGCGCAGCGGAGCCCAGTTTCGAAAAGGCCCTGGCGGAGCTTGAAAGCATCGTCGCGAAGATGGAAGACGGCGGACTGTCGCTGGAGCAGTCGCTCGCGGCGCACAAGCGCGGGCTGGAACTGGCCAGGCAATGCCGCGAACGCCTCGAAGCCGCCCAGCAGCAGGTGATGGTGCTCGAAGGCGAGGTGCTCAAGCCGCTGGCGACCGCGTCCGATGGCGGCGAGCGAGACTGAGGCCGATTTCGCCGCCTGGATGGGGACGACCCAGGCGCGTGTAGAAGCGGCCCTCCAGCGCAGCCTGCCGGGCCCGCAGCACGTGCCCGCGCGGCTGCACGAAGCCATGCGCTACGCCACGCTCGAGGGCGGCAAGCGCGTGCGGCCGCTGCTGACCTTCGCCGCCGGCGAACTGGCGGGTGCCGATCCGGCGCGGCTCGACAGCGTCGCTTGCGCGGTGGAAATGATCCATGCCTATTCGCTGGTGCACGACGACCTGCCCTGCATGGATGACGACGTGCTGCGCCGGGGCAAGCCCACGGTACATGTGGAATACGACGAAGCGACCGCGATGCTGGTCGGCGATGCGCTGCAGGCGCAGGCCTTTCAGCTGCTCTCCGAACCCGGGCTCGCCGGCGACCCGAAACTGCAGCTGGAGATGGTGAAGACGCTGGCGCTGGCCGCCGGCTCGCGCGGCATGGCGGGCGGGCAGGCGATCGACCTGGCGGCCACCGGCAAGCAGTTGTCGCAGACGGAGCTCGAATTCATGCATGTGCGCAAGACCGGCGCGCTGATCAGCGCTGCGGTGAAAATGGGTGCGCTGTGCGCCGGTTCCTGCCCGCCGGCGCTGGAGCAGTACGCGCATCGCATCGGCCTCGCGTTCCAGGTGGTGGACGACGTGCTGGATTCGGAAGCGAGCACCGCCACGCTTGGCAAGACCGCCGGCAAGGATTCGGCGCAGGGCAAGCCGACCTACGTGTCGGCGATGGGCGCGCCGCGCGCGAAGGCGTTCGCCGAGGAGCTGCGCCGCGGCGCGCAGGAAGCGCTGGCGCCGCTGGGCAGGCGCGCGCTACGCCTGCAGCAGCTTGCCGACTTCATCGTTCTGAGAAAATTCTAGGCATGACGACGCTCGCCGGAGACCTGCCTGCGGACGGCTACAATTCGTCGATGTACGAGTTGTTGAAAACGGTCAACGACCCGGCCGAGCTGCGCAAGCTGGACAAGAAGCAGCTGCATCAGCTTGCCGACGAGCTGCGCGCCTATGTGCTCGACTCGGTGTCGAAAACCGGCGGCCACCTGTCGTCCAACCTCGGCACAGTGGAGCTGTCGATCGCGCTGCACTATGTGTTCGACACGCCGGAAGACCGCATTGTCTGGGACGTCGGCCACCAGACCTATGCGCACAAGATCCTCACCGGCCGGCGTGATCAAATGTCGCGCCTGCGCATGATCGACGGCATTTCCGGTTTCCCGCGGCGCAGCGAATCGAAATACGATGCTTTTGGCACCGCGCATTCCTCGACCTCGATCTCGGCCGCGCTCGGCATGGCCGTCGCAGCGAAGCACAAGGGTGAGAAGCGGCGCGCGGTGGCGGTGATCGGTGATGGCGCGATGTCCGCCGGCATGGCCTTCGAGGCGCTCAACAACGCGGGCGCGATGGATATCGACCTGCTCGTCGTCCTGAACGATAACGAAATGTCGATCTCGCGGCCGGTGGGCGCGCTCACCAACTACCTGGCGCGGCTGCTCTCCGGGCGCATGTACGACACCGCCAAGCGCGCGAGCGAACATATCCTCAAGCGGCTGCCGATCGCCTGGGAGCTCGCCAAGCGCGCCGAGGAGCACGTCAAGGGGATGGTGACGCCCTCGACGCTGTTCGAGGAATTCGGCTTCAATTACATCGGGCCGATCGACGGGCACGACCTGGACGCGCTGATCCCGACGCTCACCAACATCAAGAAGCTGCGGGGCCCGCAGTTCCTGCATGTCCTCACACGAAAAGGGCAGGGCTACAAGCTCGCCGAGGAAGATCCGATCACCTATCACGGCCCCGGCAAGTTCGATCCGGCCGAGGGGATCAAGAAGCCGGCCGGCGCCGCCAAACCGACCTACAGCGAGATTTTCGGCGACTGGCTGCGCGACATGGCCAGGCAGGACAAGCGCCTGATGGCGATCACGCCGGCGATGCGCGAAGGCTCGGGCATGGTGCGCTTCTCGGAGGAATTCCCGGACCGCTACTTCGATGCCGCCATCGCCGAACAGCACGCGGTGACCTTCGCCGCCGGCATCGCCTGCGAGGGCCTGAAGCCGGTGGTGGCGATTTACTCCACCTTCCTGCAGCGCGGCTACGACCAGCTGATCCATGACGTTGCGATCCAGAATCTGCCGGTGCTGTTCGCGCTGGACCGCGGCGGCATCGTCGGCGGCGACGGGCAGACGCACAACGGTGCCTTCGATTACGCTTTCCTGCGCACCGTGCCGAACATGGTCCTAATGGCGCCCGCGGACGAGAACGAATGCCGGCAGATGCTGTACACCGGCTATCAGTTGAACGGCCCGGCGGCGGTGCGCTACCCGCGCGGCTCGGGTCCCGGGGTTGCGTTGCAGAAAGAGTTTTCCGCCCTCCCGATCGGCAAAGGCAAGGTCGTGCGCGAAGGCAGGAAGATCGCCATCCTTGCTTTCGGCTCGATGGTGAAGCCGGCCTTTGAGGCGGGGGAGAAGCTGGACGCGACCGTGGTCAACATGCGCTTCGTGAAGCCGATCGATGCGGCCCTGGTGGCGCAGATGGCGGCGACGCACGACCTGATCGTCACGGTGGAGGAACACCAGATCATGGGTGGGGCGGGCAGCGCAGTGCTGGAAGTGTTGGCGAAGACCGACACCCGGGCCTTACTGCTCGGCTTGCCCGACCGTTTCATCGACCACGGCGACTCCGCAAAACTCCTGTCGGCAGCAGGGTTGGACGCCGAAGGCATAGCGAAATCGATTCGGGCGGTAATACCCGAGTAAATCAGTAGGGACTTATAATGGTGTTGTGAACGCCAAAGACCCGCACAGCATCCCCGACGTCCAGAACGATGCCGATTCGCGCAAGCTCGCGATCGACCAGGTGGGCGTCAAGGCGATTCGCCACCCGGTGAAGATCATGGAACGCACCGGCGGCGTGCAGCACACCATCGCCACCTTCAACATGTACGTCAGCCTGCCGCATCAGTTCAAGGGCACGCACATGTCGCGCTTCGTCGAGATCCTGTCGGCCCAGGAGCGCGAGCTCACGGTCGAGAGCTTCAAGGCGATGCTGAAGGAAATGGTCGGGCGGCTGGAGGCCAACGAAGGCCGCATCGAAATGCATTTCCCCTACTTCATCGAGAAGAAGGCCCCAGTGTCGGGCGTGAAGAGCCTGATGGACTATGAGGTCACCTTCGTCGGCGAGATCAAAAAGGGCGTGCAGTGTTTCGCGATGAAGGTGCTGGTGCCGGTGACCAGCCTGTGCCCCTGCTCGAAGAAAATCTCGGAGTACGGCGCGCACAACCAGCGCTCGCACGTGACGGTCACCGCCAAGACCAGCGACTTCGTCTGGATCGAGGAGATCGTCGACCTGGTGGAAAAGCAGGCCTCAAGCGAATTGTATGGATTGCTCAAGCGGCCCGACGAGAAGTTCGTCACCGAGCGCGCCTACGACAACCCGAAATTCGTCGAAGACATGGTGCGCGACGTGGCCGCGATCCTGAACCTGGACGAGCGCATCACCGCCTACGTGGTCGAGTCAGAGAATTTCGAGTCGATCCACAACCACTCGGCCTATGCGCTGATCGAGAAAGACAAGCAGCTGTCCTAAAACCGCTTGATGAGGGTCATGGTCTGACCCTCGCGGCGCATTTCCATGCGGTTGAGGAAGGTGTTGCCGAGCAGCGCGACGGTCAGGCCCTGCTCGATGACGATGAGTTCGACATTCTGCAGCTCGATGCCGCCGACGCGCACGCTGTCCACGGTCACCAGGTAGGCAGCGGTCGGCCCGCCCGCGGTCTGCGTCGTGCCGCGCCGGCCCTTCGTGTAGTCGATGCGCAGCCGGTTGGCGTCGCTCGCAGGAATGGCTACCGCGGTGGCGCCCGTATCGACGAGGAAGCGGATCGCGCCGCCGTTGATCTGGCCGTCGGCCATGAAATGGCCGCCCGCGCCGACAGAGAGCGTCACGCTCTGCGCGCCGGCGCCTGCGCTGCTGTAGGTCTGGCCGCGTTGCAGGATCCGGCGTTTGCCGTCGGTTTCGATGGTGGCGCGGTCCTGCTCGACCGAGATCAGCTTGATGCCGCCGGCGCTCTGCCCGACCTTCACCGTTTTCGGCGCGCCGCCGTCGATCGACAGGATCGCCGCGGTGGCGCCGAAGGTGCCGATCAGCGACACCTCGGCCGCGCGAGCCGGCAGGCTGGCCAGCATGGCCGCGGCGCTCGCGAGAAAAATAAGAACCGCAATAGAATGTCGCATCATGAAACCGGTCGCCATCTTCAGGCATGCCCGCAGTGAAGGACCGGCCTATTTTGCCACCTACCTCGAGCGGCGGGCGATTCCCTGGAAGCTGTTCCCGCTGGATGAGGGCCGCACGGTGCCGAAGGACGTGCGCAAGTTCTCGGGCCTCGCCTTCATGGGCGGACCGATGAGCGTCAACGACGAGCTGCCCTGGATCAAGCCGATGCTGGAACTGGTGCGCGAAGCCGTGCGCAAGGACGTGCCGGCGCTGGGGCATTGCCTGGGCGGGCAATTGATGTCGAAGGCGCTGGGCGGCGAAGTCGGCCGCGCGCGCGTCAAGGAAATCGGCTGGGGCGAGGTGCAGGTCTCCGACAACGGCGTGGCGCGCGAATGGTTCGGCGCGCTGGCCGCGTTCGAATCCTTCCACTGGCACGGCGAAACCTTCAGCGTGCCGCCGGGCGGCACGCGCGTGCTCGGCAACACGCATTGCGCCAACCAGGCTTTTGCGCTCGGCAGGCACCTCGGCATGCAGTGCCATGTCGAGATGACGGAAGAGCTGATCCGCTCCTGGTGCAAGGGCGGGGCGGAGGAAATCGAAGCGGCCCTCGATTCGCCGGGCGTGCAGCCGCCGGCGAAAATCGAGAAGAACATCGGCGAGCGGGTGGCGGCGCTGCACAAGGTCGCCGACCGCATCTACGATCGCTGGACGGAAAGCCTGGCTAAGTCCTAATCCCTGAAATTATTGAACTGCAGCGGCAGGTCGGCGATCGAGGTGCGCACCAGCTGGATCGCCGCCTGCAGATCGTCCTTCTTGGCGCCCGAGATGCGCACCGCGTCGCCCTGGATCGAGGCGGCGACCTTCAGCTTCGCATCCTTCAGCAGCTTCTGGATCTGCTTGCCCTTGTCCTGCGGCACGCCGACCTTCACGGTTACCGCGCGCTTCACCTTGTCGCCGGAAATCTTTTCCACCGCGCCCAGTTCCAGACTGCGCACGTCGATGTTGCGCTTGCTCATGCGGTTGCGCAGTACGTCCAGCACCTGGCCGAGCTTGAATTCGTCGTCGGCGTAGACCGTGAGCACCAGTTCAGCCTGCTCCACGCGCGCGTCGGAGCCCTTGAAATCGAAGCGGTTGGTGACTTCCTTATTGGCCTGGTCGACCGCGTTTTTCACTTCCTGGCGGTCCACCTGCGAGACGACGTCGAATGAGGGCATGCTGAGACGGGGGAGGGGCCCTGTCTTCCCTCCTAGCGTGGATTCAGGCGCTGCAGTTCTTCCATCCAGCGCTGGGTGGTGGCGCGCAGCCATTCCGCGTCTTCCGGGCTGTCGTACAGGGTATAGACCGAAAGCCGCAGCGCCTTGCCGCGCACCAGCACCAGCGTGTCGCTCAAGAGCTGGTATTGCGGCGTGGCGGAGTCGTAGAACCTCTTGCCCGGGATCGGCGGCAGGCGCACCGCGCGCACTACCGACACCAGGGTGGGCTCCTTCTTGATTTCGGCGACCAGATGCACGAGGCCGATCGGCTGCTTTTCCAGAAATTTCGCCAGGTCTGGCGCCTGCACCGGGCTGCCAAGCGAGCCCATCGCATCGCCGACCAGCCGCGTGAACTGTTCTACGCCGACGCGCTCCTGCTCGAGGCCCTTCGGCGTGACGGCGATCAGGTAGCGCCGGAATTCAGCCACGTCGCCCAACGTGAACTTGCGGAAGTCCGCGTCCGTCAGGCCGAATATCAGCACCCGGTTGGAGGCCGAGGTCAGCGTCGCGGCCAGGTCCTGCAGCCGCGGCGAGGCGAGCTCCGTGGTGTCTACAAAGCCCGGCGGCGTGTCGAGCACCAGTTTTTCCACCCCGAGCCTGACCGAAAACGGCACCGCCGCGCAGGGCAGCGAAGCGACGGCGAGAAGGGCGGCGAACAGGGAGGCAGGAATGCGCATGGCCGACATTCTACGTATCATCCATGGTTTAAGGAGAGCAAGAGCTTGGCGACGATCCTCGGTTCGCTTCCCAGGGGGAAAAAGGTCGGCATCGCGTTTTCCGGCGGTCTGGACACCAGCGCTGCGGTGCACTGGATGCGCGCCAAGGGCGCGATCCCCTACGCGTACACCGCGAACCTCGGCCAGCCGGATGAAGCGGACTACGCCGAGATTCCGCGCAAGGCGCTCGCTTACGGCGCCGGGAAAGCGCGGCTCGTCGATTGCCGGCCGCAGCTCGTCGCCGAGGGCATTGCGGCGATCCAGTGCGGCGCGTTCCACATTGCCACGGGCGGGGCGACCTACTTCAACACCACGCCGCTGGGCCGGGCGGTCACCGGAACCATGCTCGTCGTCGCGATGCGCGAGGACGCGGTCGGCATCTGGAGCGACGGCAGCACCTACAAGGGCAACGACATCGAGCGCTTCTACCGCTACGGCCTGCTCGCCAATCCATCCCTGAAGATCTACAAGCCCTGGCTCGACCAGCGCTTCATCGACGAGCTCGGCGGCCGCAAGGAAATGTCCGCGTACATGGCGAAGGCGGGCTTCAAGTACAAGATGAGCGCCGAGAAGGCCTACTCGACGGATTCGAACATCCTCGGCGCCACGCACGAGGCGAAGGATCTCGAGTTCCTCGACAAGGGGCTCTCCACCGTCAAGCCGATCATGGGCGTCGCCTTCTGGCGCGAGACGGTGGCGGTGAAGGCGGAAAAAGTCGCCGTGCGCTTCGAGGAAGGCCAGCCGGTCGCGCTGAATGGCCAGCATTTCTCCGATGCCGTCGCGCTGCTGTCGGAAGCTAACGCCATCGGCGGGCGGCACGGCCTGGGCATGAGCGATCAGATCGAGAATCGCATCATCGAGGCGAAGAGCCGCGGCATCTACGAGGCGCCGGGCATGGCGCTGCTGCACATCGCCTATGAGCGCCTGGTCACCGGCATCCACAACGAAGACACCATCGAGCAGTACAGGAACAATGGCAGGCGGCTTGGCAGGCTGCTGTACCAGGGGCGCTGGTTCGACCCGCAGACCCTGATGTTGAGAGAGATGGCGCAGCGCTGGGTGGCGAAGGCGGTGACGGGCGAGGTCACGCTCGAGCTGCGCCGCGGCAACGACTACTCGATCCTGAATACCAAGAGCCGGAATCTCACTTACAAGCCCGAGCGGCTGACGATGGAGAAGGGCAAAGAAGTCTTCTTCACGCCCGGCGACCGCATCGGCCAGCTGACCATGCGCAACCTCGACATCGTCGATACGCGCGACAAGCTGCGTGTCTACGGAGAAGCGGGACTGCTCGGGGATTCCGTCAGCGGGACCGTGCCCTTGCTGGGACCTGCCGCGAAGAAGCCGGGCAGGAAGAAGCGCTAGCTCTTCACCTTCCCAAGCAGCAGGAATTCCATCAGCGCCTTCTGGGTATGCAGCCGGTTCTCGGCTTCTTCCCAGACCACGCTCTGCCCGCCGTCGATAACGCCGGCCGAGACTTCCTCGCCGCGGTGCGCGGGCAGGCAGTGCATGAAGAGCGCGTCCTTGCGCGCCGTCTTCATCATCTCGGCATCCACCTGCCAGTCCTCGAAGTCTTTCTTGCGTTCCTCGTTCTCGGCTTCGAAGCCCATCGAGGTCCAGACGTCCGTGGTCACCAGTTGCGCGCCCTTGGCCGCCTGCATCGGGTCGGCGAAGGATTCGCAATTGCTGTTCCTCCTCTCGGGTTCTATTTCATATCCCGGCGGTGTGGAGATGTTCAATTTGAAGTCGAACACTCCCGCCGCCTGTAGCCACGTGTTGCAGACGTTGTTCGAGTCGCCTATCCACGCGACGGTCTTTCCCTTGATCGAGCCGCGGTGCTCGATGAAGGTGTAGACGTCGGCGAGGATCTGGCAGGGGTGGTACTCGTTGGTGAGGCCGTTGATCACCGGCACCCGCGAACTGCCCGCGAAGCGATCGAGGATCTCCTGCTCGAAGGTGCGGATCATGACGAGGTCGCACATGCGCGAGATCACCTGCGCCGCGTCCTCCACCGGCTCGCCGCGGCCGAGCTGCGAGTCGCGCGTGTTGAGGAAGATCGCCGCGCCGCCAAGCTGGTGCATGCCGGCCTCGAACGACAGGCGCGTGCGCGTGCTCTGCTTCTCGAAGATCATCGCCAGGGTGCGGTCTTCCAGCGGCCAGTAGCGCTGGTAGCGCTTGAACTTGTCCTTGATCCAGCGCGTGCGCACGAACAGGTACTCGTACTCCGCGCGCGACAGGTCGCTGAACTGGAGGTAGTGCCGCAATGGCGGCTTCTTGACCGGCGCCATGACAGGCTCAGCGCGCCGCGACGGCTTTGGGTTGCGCGGCGCCTTGCGAGAGGAACGCCTTCACCAGCGGCACCAGCCGCTCGACTACCTCGCGGCCTTCGGCCTCGCTGATCACCAGCGCCGGCAGCAGCCGGATCACGTTGTCGGCGGTGACGTTGAACACCAGCCCGGCATCCAGGCCCATCTTCACCAGTTCGCCGCAGGGCCGGTCGAGTTCGACGCCGATCATCAGGCCCATGCCGCGCACGTCCACCACGCCCGGTACGCCGCCCAGCGATGCATTCAATCCATTGAGCATGGCCGCGCCCACGCTCGCCGCATTCGCCAGCAGGCCTTCCTCCTTCACCGTATCGAGCGTGGTCACCACGCCGCACATCGCGAGCGGGTTGCCGCCGAAGGTCGAGCCGTGATTGCCCGGTTTGAACACGCCTTTCGCGCGGCCGCCGACCACGCACGCGCCCACCGGCACGCCGCCGGCCAGTCCCTTGGCGAGCGGAACCACGTCCGGCATGAAGCCGGCGTGCTGGTACACGAACCACTTGCCGGTGCGCCCTAGGCCGCACTGCACCTCGTCGGACATGAACAGCCATTCGTTGCGGTCGCAGATTTCCCTGAGTCCCTTCAGGTATTCCAGGCGAGAAACATTGATGCCGCCTTCGCCCTGGATCGGCTCGATGAAAACAGCCACCACGTTCTTGTTGTGCGCCGCGACCTGGCGCACCGCGTCCAGGTCGTTGAGCGGCACGCGCACGAAGCCCTGCACCAGCGGCTCGAAGCCGGCCTGCACCTTGCGGCTGGCGGTGGCGGAGAGCGTCGCCAGCGAGCGGCCATGGAAAGCCTTCTCCATGACGATGATCGCCGGCTCGGCGACGCCGCGGTCGTGGCCGTACTTGCGCGCGACCTTGATGGCGGCCTCGTTCGCCTCCAGCCCTGAATTGCAGAAGAACACCTCGTCCAGGCCGGTGATCTGCGCGATGCGGTCGGCGGCCTGCTCCTGCAGCGGGATCTGGAACAGGTTGGAACTGTGGATGATGCGGCTGATCTGCTCTGTGAGCGCGCGCACCAGGCGCGGGTGGTTGTGACCGAGCGTGTTCACCGCGATACCGGCGAGCGCATCGAGGTATTTCTTCTCGGCCGCGTCCCAAAGCCACACGCCCTGGCCTCGCACGAACGCGACCGGCTGGCGGGCGTACGTGTTCATGACATGGCTCATGGCGTTTCTCCTGTTTAAATGCAAAACGGCGGTCCCAAGAACCGCCGTCTGGAGGATGTTACTGAGCTAACCGATGCGGCGCAAGCCACGCTCTTCGGCAGGTTTCAACACCCGGACGCAAGGCTGGTAGCCCTCATAGACGATGCCGTGCAGCTCGGTGCGCTTCTGCGAGCGCAGCAGGCTGGCCAGGTACTCGCTGATTTTCGGCGTGATCACCTGGCCGGGCACCAGCACCGGGATGCCGGGCGGGTAGGGCACGATGCCGTCGGCGCAGACGCGGTGCGCGAGACGGCGGTTGACGCGCTCCTTGTCGTCGAACACCGGCACCAGTTCCCCGCCGCAGTAGTAGGCGTCGCGCGGCAGGTAGCGCAGCTTCGTGAAGGAGGGGATTTCAGGGGCTCGCACCAGGCGCCGCGGCGCGCGCGCCTCGCGCGCGAGGCGCATCAGCGCGTCGTACAGGCGCGAGACCTTGGAACGCGTGGTGCCGATCGTCAGCAGCAGGGTGATGGTGTTGAAGGTGCTCTTTTCGATCTGGATGTTGAAGCGGTCGAACAGTTCCTTCTGCAGATCGTCCACCGTGTAGCCGCAACCAGAGACGTCCACCGTCACCTTGGTCGGATCGAGGCGGATGCCGTCCTGGCGCACTTCCTCCGGCAGCAGGTCGGCCAACTCGAGCACGCGGAACACGCCGGTGGAATTGATCTGCTGGCGCAGCTCCTTCGCCAGGACGAGGGTGCGCGACAGCAGCTTGTAGCCCTCCATCACGGCCTGCTTGCGCGCCACGTCCAGGCTCGCGATGAGGCCGTACTGCGGCGAGGTGGAGGTATGCATGTTGAAGTTCTCGCGGAACAGGTGCTCGCGGAACGCTGGGTCGTTGACGTGGATCATCGAGGCCTGCGAAAACGCCGACAGCACCTTGTGCGTGGACTGCGTCGCGTAGTCGGCGCCGGACTCCAGCGCCGTCGGGCGGAATTCCGGATGGAAGCGCGCGAAGCCGTACCAGGCCTCGTCGACGATGACCTTGATTCCTTTCGCGTGCGCCGCGGCGACGACCGGCTCGAGGTCGTAGCGCAGGCCGTCATAGGTGCAGGAAGTCAGGATCAGCGCCTGGGCATCCGGATGTTTTTTAATTTCTTTTAAAAGAACTTTTTTTGGAACAGGACCGTAAAGGCCATATTTCTTGTTCAGCGCAGAATCCAGGTAAACCGGATGGGCGCCGGAAAGCACCACCCCGTGATGCACGCTCTTGTGGCAGTTGCGGTCGAGCAGCAGCTTCTCGCCGGGGGCGAGCAGCGTCTGGAAGATGACCTTGTTGGCGGTCGAGGTGCCGTTGGTGGCGAAGAATGTGCGCCGTGCGCCGAAGGCCTTGGCCGCCATCGTCTGTGCTTCGGCGATGACGCCTTTGGGCTCCATCAGCGAATCCAGCATCGGCACCGACACAGACAAGTCGGCGTCGAACACGTGGTCGCCCATGAATTCGTAGAAGTCGTTGACCCAGGGACTGCCGCGCAGCGACTCGCCCGAGGAATGCCCGGGCGTGTGCCACTGGTCCTTCGCCATCCAGACGTAATTCTTCAGTGCGTCGGTGAACGGGGTACGCGCTTTTTCCTGGATCTGCGCGTTCAGGATCCGGTAGATGCCGCGGTAGTCGCGCTCCTCGCGGTAGAAATAGCCGTCCACCGCTTCCGTGAACAAGGCGTCGACCACGTCATCTTCCTTCTCCTGGGCGATCAGGATGTAGACGTCGAGTTCGGGCCGGAAGCCCGTGATGCGCTGGACCAGTTCCAGCGCCGACATCTGCAGCTTCTTCTTCCCATTGGTGTTCTTTGAACTGGGCAAGGAGTACAGCTTGTCGTCGACCAGCACCGCCTGGATGTCGCCGTCGGCCTCGATGGCGGCCAGCGCCTCCCGGGCGGTGGTGACTCCGCCGAAAGTAATGCCAAGGGGGTTGTCGAGCGAGCGTGCGGCGGCGTTCAGGCCCTTGACGATCTCGCGCAGAACGAGCGGCTCGTCTTCGATGACCAGAATGCGGCTGATCGGTTTGACCATACGCTATTATTTCGTATGCCCGAGCCGGAAATCGTCGAGTTTGTCATCCAGGGGGTGACCGTCGATGGCAAGCCGTTCCGGCCCAGCGACTGGGCCGAGCGCCTGTGCGGCGTGATGTCCGCCTTTGGCGCCGACAACCGCATGCAGTACTCCCCTTACGTTCATCCGGTGACCGCGGCGGGCGTGCGCTGCGTGATTGTGGACGTCAGGCTCGAGGAGGTCGAGCCGATGGCCTACCGCTTCCTGCTGAGTTTCGCGAAAGACAACGAACTGAAGATCCGCGACGGACGCGACGCGAACCGGTCCGAGCTCGCCAAGGTGCAGCGAGCCGGGGACACAGATTAGGACATCGCCTTGATCGCGTGTGCGAGGCGGCTCTTCTGGCGCGCGGCGGCGTTGCGGTGCACGATGCCCTTGGCGGCGACGCGATCGATCGTCGCTTGCGATTTCAAAAACGCGGCGGTGGCGGCTTTCTTGTCGCCTGCGGCGATGGCTTTCTTGACTTCCTTGATGGAGCTGCGCGCGGCCGTATGCAGGCTCACGTTGCGGGTGCGGCGTCCGACCGCTTGGCGGGCCCGTTTCTGGGCGGACTTGATGTTTGCCATGTGTCTGTTCCAGCTCTCTTTAAGTACAAATGCGGGGCGCGGATTCTAGCATGAACCTCCTGCCATGAACCTGCTGCGTGACCTGGCCACGGTGAGCAGCCTGACGACGGTGTCGAGGGTGCTGGGCTACGTGCGCGATTTTTTCATCGCCCGGGTATTCGGGGCGGGGCTGGCGACCGATGCCTTTTTCGTCGCCTTTCGCATTCCCAACCTGCTGCGCAGGCTGTTTGCCGAGGGCGCGTTTTCGCAGGCTTTCGTGCCGATCCTGGCGGAGGTGCGTGGTCGCGAGACGCCGGAGGAGACCCGCGCGCTGGTGGACAGCGTCTCCACGGTGTTGTTCCTGACGCTGGTGGCCACAGCGGCGCTCGGCATGGCGCTGGCGCCGCTGGTGGTCTACGTGTCGGCGCCCGGTTTCGCCGCCGAACCGGGCAAGTTCGAGCTGACGGTGGCGCTGCTGCGCATCACCTTCCCCTACATCGTCTGCATTTCGCTGGTGGCGCTGGCCGCCGGGGTGCTGAACACCTGGAGCCGCTTTGCGGTACCGGCGATCACCCCGGTGCTGCTGAACCTCTCGTTCATCGTCGGCGCCGCGTTCTTCGCCGACCGCTTCGAGCCGCCGGTGCTGGTCCTCGCCTGGGCGGTGTTCGCCGGCGGATTCCTGCAGCTCGCGCTGCAGCTGCCGTTCCTGTGGAAGATCGGCATGCTGCCGCGCTGGCGCCTGGACCTGAAGCACCCCGGGGTCAGGCGGGTGCTCAAGCTGATGGCGCCGGCGGTGTTCGGCGTCTCGGTGAGCCAGATCTCGCTGCTGATCAACACCATCTTCGCCTCGTTCCTGGTGACCGGCAGCGTGTCCTGGCTGTATTACGCCGACCGCCTGATGGAGTTTCCGGCCGGCGTGCTGGGCGTGGCGCTGGGAACCATCCTGCTGCCCAGCCTGGCCAGGCACCACGCCAGCGGCGCCACCGGCGAATACAGCCGCCTTCTCGATTGGGGCCTGCGCCTTACCTTGCTGCTCGCGCTGCCGGCGGCCGCCGCGCTGGCAGTGCTCGCGCTGCCCTTGATTGCGACGCTGTTCCACTACGGACGCTTCAGCGAGGCCGACGCCTGGATGACGCGCGAGGCGCTGCTCGCCTACAGCCTTGGGCTGGTCGGATTGATCCTGGTGAAGATCCTCGCCCCGGGCTTCTACGCGCGGCAGAATGTGGTGACGCCGGTGAAGATCGGCCTGGTGACGCTGGCCGCGACGCAGGGGATGAACTTCGTCTTCGTCGGCCCGCTCAAGCACGCGGGCCTCGCACTCGCGATCGGCCTGGGTGCCTGCCTGAACGCATGGTTATTGTTTGTGTTTCTCAAAAAACAGCAAATTTATTCGCCGCAGCCGGGCTGGCTGCCGTTCGCGCTGAAGGTCGCGGTGTCAGTTCTGGCAATGGCCGTCGTGCTCTGGCTCGCCGCCGGGCCGGCGGCGCAGTGGCTGGAGGCGGGCTGGCGCTGGAAGACCGCGATGATCGCCGGCCTAGTGCTGCTCGGCACGATGGTCTACGGCATGTGCCTCTATGCGCTGGGCTTCCGCCCGCGCGATTTCTCGATGCGGGGTGCGGAATGACGGCGCGGACGGACCCGTTCGCGGAGCTGTTGGCGCGTGAGGACGGCGGGATCGAACTCGCGCGAGCCTGCCTGCAGATCGCCGAAGACGTCTATCCGGGGCTGGATGTCGGCGGCTACGTGGGCGAGATCGAGCGCTTCGCGCAGCTGCTGCGCGCGCGCCTTGCGCCCGATGCCATTGCCGAGGACCGGATCATCGCGCTGAACGAATTCCTGTTCGGCGACCTGGGTTTTCGCGGCAATGCCGACAACTACTACGATCCGCGCAATTCTTACCTGAACGAGGTGATCGACCGCCGCAGGGGAATTCCGATCACGCTGGCGGTGCTGTACCTGGAAATCGGCCGGCGCATCGAGCTGCCAATGCAAGGCGTGTCGTTCCCGGGGCATTTCCTGGTGCGGCTGCCGATGCGCGGCGGCACGCTGGTGCTCGACCCGTTCTCCGGCGGCATGCCGCAGTCCGAGGCCGAGCTGCGCGAGCGCCTGAAGCGCGTGATTCCCGAGGGCGCGACCCACGGCGCCGCGGTGGCGGACCTGCCGCTCGACCAGTTCCTCGAGCCGGCGAGCAACCGGCAGATCCTCGCGCGCCTGCTGCGCAACCTGAAGGGCGTCTATCGCGAGAAGGACAGGCCCGATCGGCTGCTGAAAGTGCTCGATCGCATGATTCTCGTCGCACCGGACGCGCCGGCCGAGTTGCGCGACCGGGGCTACGTCTATGAGCGGATGGAATGCTGGCGTCCGGCGCTGGAGGATCTGCGAGCCTATTTGGGGCGCGAACCGGATGCACCGGACATAGAGGAGGTCCGGGCCAAAGTCGCGCAGCTTTCGGAGCGCTGCGCGCGGCTGAATTAGGGCTAGAATTCGCGTTCGGGCCGCAATCGCCGGTCCACGGAGCGAATCAACTGAGGAGGGGATTCATGAAGCGCAGATCATTTCTGAAGAAGGCTGTGGCTGGCCTGGCAGTAGGGAGCGTAGCGGCCCCGGCCATCGTCCACGCCCAGCAGAACATCACCTGGCGAATGGCGACCAGCTGGCCGAAGAGCCTGGACACGCTGTTCGGCGGCGCCGAAAACGTTGCCAAGCGCGTCGGCGAAATCACTGACGGCAAGTTCCAGATTCGCGCCTTTGCGGCCGGCGAGATCGTGCCGGGCCTGCAGGTGTTGGACGCGGTGCAGGCCGGCACCGTCGAGTGCGGCCACACCGCGCCCTACTACTACTTCGGCAAGGATCCGGCGTTCGCCTTCGGCACCGCGATTTGCTTCGGCGGCAACGCGCGCCAGCAGGCGGCCTGGTGGCTGTTCGGCGGCGGCAGGGAAATCATGGCCCCGCTCTTCAAGGACTATGGCTGCGTGTCCTTCCAGGCCGGCAATACCAATTGCCAGATGGGCGGCTGGTGGCGCAAGGAAATCAAGACGGTCGCCGACCTCAAGGGCGTGAAGTTCCGCATCGGCGGCTTCGCCGGGCTGATCATGCAGAAACTCGGCGTGGTGCCGACGCAGCTCGCGGCGCCCGACATCTATCCGGCGCTGGAGAAAGGCACTGTCGATGCCGCGGAATGGGTCGGTCCCTACGACGACGAGAAGCTTGGCTTCAACAAGGTCGCCAAGTACTACTACTACCCGGGCTTCTGGGAAGGCGGACCGATGGTGGGCTGCCTGGTCAATGAGAAGAAATGGGCTGAGCTGCCGAAGCACTTCCAGGCCGCGTTCGAGACCGCCTGCAACGAGACGACGACGTGGATGCAGGCCAAGTACGACGCGGTGAATCCGCCGGCGCTGCGCCGCCTGGTCGCTGCCGGCACTCAACTGCGGCCGTTCCCGCGAGCCGTCCTCGAGGCCGCCGAAAAGGCGTCCTACGAGATTTACGCCGAGATGATGACCAAGAGCCCGCACTGGGCGCGCATCTACCCGGAGTGGAAGAAGTTCCGCGACGAGCAGTTTCTCTGGTTCCGCGTCGCCGAGCAGGCCTACGACAACTACACCTTCAACTCCAAGATCGGCCAGAAAGGCTGACAGTCCGAGCTCGATAAAAACCCCGCTTCGGCGGGGTTTTTTATTGCCCTATTTTTTCTGCGGGGTGCTGAAGTCGGGCGGGGCTTGCTCTTCGCCTTTCTTTTCGGCTTCCTCCTGGTCCTTGAGGAATTCCGACTGCGGGATCTCGATCTGGATCTTGGTCGGATCGACGCCGTTCGGCTTGTCGAGCATGAAGGTCACCAATCCAGGCCAGAAGATCACGATCGCCACCATGATCAGTTGCAGCACCACCCAGGGAATGGCGCCCCAGTAGATTGCCGAGCTCTTGATCTCCTTGGGCGCGATGCTGCGCAGGTAGAACAGCGCGAAGCCGAACGGCGGGTGCATGAAGGAAGTCTGCATGTTCACGCACAGCAGCACGCCGAACCAGATCAGGTCGATGCCCAGCTTGGCCGCCACCGGCGCCAGCAGCGGCACGATGATGAAGGCGATCTCGAAGAAGTCGAGGAAGAAGGCGAGGAAGAAGACGAAGAAATTGACGAAGATCAGGAAGCCCGTCGTCCCGCCCGGCAGGCGCGACAGCAGGTGCTCGATGAACGGGTCGCCGTCGACGCCGCGGAATACCAGCACGAAGATGGTCGAGCCGACCAGAATGAAGAGGACCATCGCGGTGATGCGCATGGTCGACTGGGAGGCCTGCCAGATCAGCTTGCGCAACTTCGAGATCCGCACCGCTTCCCACAGCACCAGCGCCAGCCCGGCGTAGAACACGATGAAGATCGGCGCCTGGATCTTGTCGAACAGCTCCCTGGCGGAGGCGGCCAGCGCGGGCTGCCATTCGTCTGCCATCATCACCGACGCCGGGATACAGATGATGGAGAGGGCCACCAGCGCCACCCAGGCGGCGATCCTGCCGTGCCGCGAAAACTCCGGGTGGTGCACCACCGCCAGCGCGATCGCGCCGACGGTACCCATGGCGCCGGCCTCGGTCGGGGTCGCCAGCCCCAGGAAGATGGTGCCGAGCACCAGGAAGATCAGCACCAGAGACGGGATGATCCCCCACAGGCATTTCTTGATCAGCGGCCAGCCGTGCAGGCTGAGCGCCGTTTTCGGGATGCCCGGCACCCATTGCGGCTTGAAGATGCTGACCAGGAACACGTAGCCGCAGAACAGCAGCACCTGCACCACGCTCGGCCCCCAGGCGCCCGCATACATGTCGCCGACCGAGCGTCCGAGCACGTCCGCGAGCACGATCAGTACCAGCGAGGGCGGAATCAGCTGGGTGATGGTGCCCGAGGCGGCGATCACGCCGGTGGCGAAGCGCTGGTCGTAGCCGTAGCGCATCATCACCGGCAGCGAAATCAGGCCCATGGCGATCACTGAGGCGGCAACCGTGCCGGTGATGGCGCCGAGGATCGCGCCGACGATCACCACCGCGTAGCCCAGGCCGCCGCGGATCGGCCCGAACAGCTGTCCGAGGCCGTCGAGCAGATCTTCGGCGAGTCCGCATCGCTCGAGAATCGCGCCCATTAGCGTGAAAAACGGGATCGCCAGCAGGGTGTCGTTGGCGACGATGCCGAATACGCGCTCGGGCAGCGCTTGCAGCAAGGCGAACTCGAAATAACCGGACTCGATGGCGATGAAGCCGAAGAACAGGCCCACAGCCGCTAGCGAAAACGTGACCGGAAAACCGATCAGCATGAACACCACCAGGCCCCCGAACATCAGGGGCGCCATCCATTCCAAGGGGATCACTGCAATGGCCTCTCGTAGTGCAAGTCGGCCTTCATGCGGCCGGAAATCATGGCGATGCGCTTGA
>JANXUV010000146.1 GCA_025356085.1 Betaproteobacteria bacterium | reverse complement strand
CTCGGGCCCGGGGGCACCGAACTACGCCCAGGATACCGACGTCTCCCCCGACGGGAAGACGCTCTACGTCTCCCGCGCCTACATGGGCGATGTCGCGGCGTTCGATCTGGTCACCGGCAAACCTCTGTGGACTACGTCCCTGAACACCGGCCGCGCCGACCACATGACGCTCACTCGACGGGATAGGAATTTCAATCGGGGCGGGTCGTCTATACGTGCAGTATACGACGCGATCGCCGACGCGATCGCGGTCGCGGCGCGGTCGCGGCGCGGGTGCGGAGGTGCCCGAGGATCTGGTCGATCACCGACGCCTGCGTGATGCACGCGACGATGCGCATCGCGCCGTGGCAAGTGGGACACGCGAGCGGGTCGACCTCGAAGATCTGTTGGAGCAAGGCGGCCCACCGGCTGCGGCCCACCGGAGGGTGGCCTCGGTCGGCGCGAGCCGTGGGGCGGGAACGATCGCGGACGGCCCGTCCGTGGCGGCGGGCACCGCCTTCTCCCGCATGCCGCGGGGGCGGTTGGCGTACCAGCCGTAGTACCGCCTGGTCACCTGCCCCTTGTCGGGAATGTGGACCAAGACCCGGGCCAGGAACTCGAGCGGGTCCACGGTATCGGTGCCTGCCGTCGGGCCCTCCGACTTGTCGGAGCGGTAGGTCACGACCTTGGCGGACCGGTCGTACGTCAGCCGTTCGCTCCCCTTTTTAATTGATGCCGCGGCGGCACACAACAGGCGCGTATCACGGCGCCTTCGGCAACAGGTAGTCCAATTTGTAGCTGTGCTTGCCGCCTTCGGCAACGTTGATTTCCATCGTGCCGGTCAGTCCTGTCAATTCGCCCGTGCCGGAATCGGGAACGATGGCGAGCACCATGGTCGCGGCACCGCGGTTCATGCTGCCGGTGTGTTGCACCGCGAAGCTGCCGCTGCGGCCATCGAGCTTGCCGGTGATCAATTCCATCGCCACGTAGCCGGCCGAGCCCGCGACCGCGGTGCGCATCGCCAGCATCTGACCTTTGCCGACGGCCTCCAGCGCGCCGTGGTATTTTTTGTCCAGTACCATGCGGCCGATGGTTTCGCCGGCGGCAGCCGGGTCGGCGGGCTGCGGTATCATTTTTACGTCGAACGGGCCGGTGGCTTGCTGGGTCATGGCTTTTCCTTTTGAAGGGGTGGAGACGGATTCGGTGGTGGCGAATGCGGTGCTGCTCATCATGTTTGCGCTTACAGCCAATGCCGCCAAAATCGTGGCGCTTGTTCCTGGAAGGAATCGATTCATCTTGAATTCTCCTGTTAATTGGGGTGTTGCGCGGTTTCAAACTGCCTGGTTTCCTTGCAGCTGGTGCCAATCAATCACCGGCAGTCCGGCAAGGATTGGAAAAACGCGACAGCCCGGAAAAAAACGGCATGAATCCAGCTGAAGACGGGCAGGCAGACGGCGTCGGCCCCGCGCGCGGCGTCCTGCGCGACTCCCTGCCCACCGGCGATTTCACGCATTCGCGGCATGCCCCACCACCCGAACTGGCCAGCCTGGTGCAACACTACTGGTACGTGGCCTGGAATGTCGACAAGCCACAAAGGGTGCAAACCCTGCCGCATCCCAATGTGCACCTGCTGATCGAGAAAAATCAGTACCACATCGGCGGCATCGCGCCGGGCCGTTTCACGCGCACGCTGGAAGGCCGGGGCAGCGTGTTCGGCGTGAAATTTCGCGCCGGCGGTTTCCGGCCGTTTCTCGGTCGTTCGGTTGCGTCAATTGCCAATCGCACGGTGACGATTGCATCCGTGTTTCCAGGCGCCGACGAAATGGTCCAGGCCGTGTTGGCGCACGAGGCGCCGGACGTGAAGATCGCCGTGATGAACGCATTTCTCGCCGCGCGCCTGCCACCGCCCGACGCCAATGTCGACAAGGTCGCGCGTATTGTCGACAGCGTCGTGCACGACCGCGGCATCACGCGCGTGGAAGACCTGGCTGAACGCGAGAGCCTCGGCGTTCGCGCCCTGCAGCGCCTGTTCGGCGCCTACGTGGGCGCAAGCCCCAAGTGGGTGATCAACCGCTATCGCATGCACGAGGCCGTAGAGCAGATCGCGCGCGGCACGCCACCGGACTGGGTGGCGTTGGCGCTGGACCTGGGCTACTTCGACCAGGCGCACTTCATCCGCGACTTCAAGGTACTGGTGGGACAGGCTCCGGCGGAATACGCACGGGCGGCGAAACGCGCACCGTGAAGAAGGCGCACCCATGAATCCCGAAGACCTGCAAAAGCTTGTCACCTGGAAAATGCCCTTCGGCAAATACCAGGGCCACCTGCTCGCCGACCTGCCCGGCAACTACCTGCACTGGTTTGCGCGCAAGGGATTTCCGGAAGGCGAACTGGGGCGACTGCTGGAGTTGATGCGCGAGATCGATCACAACGGTTTGTCCACGCTGCTCGATCCGCTGAGAACGCGTTAAGGCCCTCGTTCCAAGCTTCATATGCTTGAACGGGTGCTGGTAGGCGCGCGACACCGGCCTTGCTGCGCAGGGCTTTGGGTGGAATAACGGCTTTGGCACGGGCAAGGGCGGCGACACGATCACCAGCGGCCTTGAGGTGACCTGGACCAGCACGCCGACACAGTGGGACAACAACTTCTTCGAGAACTTATTCGGGCACGAGTTGGAACTCTCGAAAAGCCCGGCTGGTGCCCAGCGGTGGATTGCTAAAGGGGTTGACGCGAATATTCCCGATGCGCACGATCCTTCGAAAAAGCGCGTGCCCACGATGTTGACCACAGACCTCAGCTTACGCCTCGACCCGGACTTCGAAAAGATCTCGAGACGCTTTCTTGAAAATCCGGATGAGTTCGCAGACGCGTTTGCCCGGGCCTGGTTCACGCTGACGCATCGCGATATGGGACCCCGGGCACGCTATCTCGGCCCTGAGGTGCCCGAGGAGGAATTGATCTGGCAGGATCCTATCCCGGAGGTCGAACATAAGCTGATCGACGACAAGGAAACTGCGTCATTGAAGTCGATGATCCTCGATGCAGGATTGACCGTATCCCAGCTCGTGTCGACCGCCTGGGCCTCGGCATCGACGTTTCGCGGCAGCGATAAACGCGGCGGTGCGAATGGGGCCCGCATACGCCTTGAGCCACAGAGGAATTGGGAGGTCAACAACCCGTTCCAGCTTGCGACTGTGCTAACGACACTTGAAGGCATCCGAAAGGAATTTAATGACGCAAAGTGGGGCAACACTCAGGTCTCGCTCGCCGATATGATCGTCCTCGGCGGATGCGCTGGTGTCGAAAGGGCTGCTAAGGATGCAGGTTTCGATGTGACGGTGCCTTTCACTCCCGGACGCGGCGATGCGTCGCAGGAGCAAACCGAGGTACATTCGTTTCAATACCTCGAACCGCAGGCCGACGGATTCCGCAACTACAAAAAGGGCCATCACGCTACGCCGGCGGAGGAAATGCTGGTCGACAAGGCGCAGCTGCTGACCTTGACGGCTCCCGAGATGACCGTTCTCGTCGGCGGAATGCGTGTTCTCAATACAAACTTTGACGCTTCGCAGCACGGAGTCTTCACGGAACGCCCCGGAACGCTGACCAACGATTTCTTCGTCAACCTGCTCGATATGAGCACGACGTGGAAGCCGACCGATGATTCCGCGCAAGTGTTCGAAGGCAATGACCGTACCACCGGCGAGACTAAATGGACCGGCACGCGGGCAGACCTTGTTTTCGGTTCAAATTCCGAGCTGCGTGCCCTAGCCGAGGTTTGGACCATAGGAACTTCAAGCCGCGGAGCAGGGTCCGATAGGAATCGTTCTGTCCACTCGCGCCTGCCATCCGGGTGGTAGCCTACTCGAAACGGCCCGCCGCGCAGGGCAAGCTCCAGCAGAGCGGCGTCAAGGGCCTGGACACTTATTCGCCCTATCCCTTGCACGGGATCGACGAGGTGCTCGGAATGAAAAAGTCTCCGATGCCGCTGATTGCGCTCATTGGCGGGCTTACCGGCGCCTGCGG
>JANXUV010000052.1 GCA_025356085.1 Betaproteobacteria bacterium | reverse complement strand
CAGGGGCATAGGGTCCGCCAGCGCGATGGCGAGAGGAATCCAAAGGAAGAGTCTGAGCAAGGCCATGCAAGCTAACTTGTCAATAAACAGCAGAATTGCTGGATATCAATTGTCTGTCTGTCCGGCTTTTCCATCGAAAGTTCTTTCGAAATCCATCCTTAGGCGCGACTAAATGATTCTGCAAATGCCGCAGTTGTCAGCTTGGCCTCCGCGACCGCTGCGCAGAGCGCGCTTCAGTATCCCCTTTCTCTACGACGCGCGCACGCGCGCCATCCAGGTGAAGCGCCGCTCGCCGAGTTCGAAGGCGCCTTGCACGATGAGAGCGAGGACGGCGGCGGGAATGGCGCCGGCGAGGAGCGTGGCGTTGTCGTTCAGGGCGAGGCCGGAGACGATGCGCTCGCCGTAGCCGCCGGCGCCGACGAAGGCGGCGATGGTGGCGGTGCCGACGTTGATGACGGCGGAGGTTTTGATGCCGGCGAGGATCGAAGGGAGCGCGAGCGGCAGTTCGACGAGGCGCAGGCGCTGCGAGGCGTTGAGGCCGAGCGCGAGCGGCGCCTGCCGCATTCCCTTGCCGATGCCCTCCAGCCCCGCGTAGGTGTTGCGCACGATCGGCAGCAGCGAATAGAGGAATAGCGCGATCAGCGCCGGCACGGTGCCGATGGCGCCCAGCAGCGCGATGAGGAACGCGAACAGCGCCAGCGCGGGAATGGTCTGGATCACGCCGACGGCGCCGAGGATGAGCTGCGTCAGCGCCTTGACGCGCTGGGAGACGACGCCGAGCGGCACGCCGACGGCGATGCTCGCCGCGAGCGACACGAATACCAGCACCAGGTGTTCCCAGGTCAAACGCCAGAAATCGGGGCCGAACAGCACCTTGAGAAAGGTTCGCTGGCTTGTCTCGGGCGCATTCGAATCCAGCATAGCGGCTGCTTCGGCGAAGCTCTTCCCTTGCAACTCGGCGGCGGCGTTCAGGCGGATCATGGTTTGCTCGTCGATGCGGCCTGACAGCTTCTGCAGTTTTGTCCAGGCTTCGGGAAATCGCTGCGGCACATCCAGCCGGTACAGCAGCACCGCTTCATAGAGCGGGAAGAATTTCCGGTCGTCCTCGAGCACGCGCAGCTGGAAGCGCTCGATCTTTGCGTCGGTGGTGTAGATGTCCATCACGTCGATTTTGCCGGCGGCAATCGCTTCGTATGCCAGGCCATGATCCAGGCCGGCGGGCGCGGCGAACGGCAGTTGGTAGGCGGCCTTCAGGCCCGGCCAGCCGTCGCTGCGGCCGAGGAATTCCTGCGACAGGCCCAGTTTCAGCGCGGGGTGCTTTGCCAGGTCGCCCAGCGAACGGATGCCGAGCGCCTGCGCGCGCTCTTCGCGCATCGCCAGCGCATAGCTGTTGTTGAAGCCGAGCGGCGTCGCTGCACCCAAACCCATTGGCACGAGTGCCGCATTGATGGCGGCAAGGCCGGGATTGCCCCCCAGCTTGAGGATTTCCTTGGCGATGGTGCCGGTGTACTCGGGATAAAGATCGATCGAACCAGACTTCAGTGCCGAGACCAGGATGCCCGTGTTGCCCAGCCCAGGGCGATGCGTTGCGTCACCCGCCGTGCGTACTATGACTTCGCCGAGGATGTACGACTCGGTGAAGCGCTTGGAGCCGACCTTCAGGGTTTCAGCGTGAACAGGAAAAATGAAAATCAGGAACAGAAACCATTTCATGCCGCGCGTTCGAGTTTCTTCGCTCCGGCATCGAGAAACTGCAGCGCCGCGAGATTGGCGTAGAGACCGCCCTGCTTCATCAGCTCCGCGTGCGTGCCCTGCGCGACGATGCCGCCGCGGTCCATCACCACGATGCGGTCGGCATGCTGCACGGTGGCCAGGCGGTGCGCGATGACCAGCGAAGTACGGCCGCGCTCGAGGGCCTCCAGCGCCTGCTGCACCATGCGCTCGCTGGCGGCATCCAGGGAACTGGTGGCTTCATCCAGCAGCAGGATCGGCCGGTCCGCGAGCAGCGCGCGCGCGATCGACAGGCGCTGGCGCTGGCCGCCCGAGAGCGTGACGCCGCGTTCGCCCAGCACCGTGTCCATGCCTTGCGGCAGGCGGTGGATGAATTCCAGCGCAAACGCCTGCTCGCAGGCGCGCTCGGCCTCTTCCCGGCTCGCCTCGGGCCGGCCGTAGCGGACGTTATCTATCACGCTGGCGGCGAAGATCACCGGGTCTTGCGGCACCACGGCGATCAAGCGCCGTAGCGACGCGGGATCGTACTCGCGCAAATCCGTGCCGCCGATGCGCACCGCGCCCGATTGCGGGTCGTAGAAGCGCAACAGCAGCGCAAGCACCGTGGTCTTGCCCGCGCCCGACGGGCCAACCAGGGCAACGTGCTCGCCCTGGGAAACCGTGAGCGAAAAGCGGTCGAGCGCCGGCGTGCCCGGCCGCGCCGGATAGGCGAACGCAACCGCGTCGAACGCAATCTCGGTATGCGGCGGGCGCGGCGCCGGCACCGAGGGGGCGGCAATGCCCGGCTTGGTATCGAGGATTTCCATCAGCCGCTCGGTGGCGCCGGCCGCGCGCTGCAGCTCGCCCCAGACCTCCGACACGGTGCCGGCCCCGGTGGCGACCACAAAGGCATAGAAGACGAAGGCGGAGAGCTCGCCAGCGGTCAGGCGCCCGGCAAACACGTCGTGGCCGCCCACCCACAGGATCACGCCGACCGCGCAGAAGGCGATCAGCATGACGGAGGCGATCAGGAAAGCCTTCTGGCCGATGCGCGTGACGCCGGAGCGGTAGGCGGCTTCGGCGTGTGCCGCGAAGGCCCTTCGATCTGCTCCTTCATGCGCGTAAGCCTGCACGGTGCGGATTTCGTGCACCGCCTCGTCCACGTAGGCCGAGACGTCGGCGACGCGGTCCTGGTTGTCGCGCGACAGCTTGCGCACGCGCCGGCCGAGCAGCAGGATCGGTACCAGCGTGGCCGGGATGCCGAGCAGGACGAACGCGGCCAGTTTCCAGCTCACCACGAACATCATCACCGCGGCGCCAAGCATCATCAGCAGGTTGCGCACGAACATCGACAGGCCATAGCCGATCACCTGCTGCAGCAGCGTGGTGTCGTTGGTGAGCCGCGAAATCACCTCGCCGGTGCGCGTCGCCTCGAAGTAGCCGGGCTCCAGCGCGAGGATGTGGTTGAACACCGTGCGCCGCAGGTCGGCGACGACGCGCTCGCCGAGGCTCATCATCAGGTAGAAGCGCGTGAAGGTCGCCACCGAGAGCAGCGCCGCCACGCCGATCATCGCCGCCAGCGCCGCATTCAGCAATTCCGTATTGGCGCTGCCGAAACCCTTGTCGATCACGAGCTTGAGGCCCTGGCCAAGCGCCAGCACGCAGCCCGCCGCGACGGCCAGCGCGATCATCGCCACGGCGATTTTCAGGCGGTAAGGGGCGACAAAACGCGCGAGACGCAGGGCGTGCTTCATGCACCCACTTTACCGCACGGACGCCCTACCTTCCGTAAAAGCGGTAGTTGTTGCGGCCGAGCTGCTTGGCGCGGTACATGGCGGCATCGGCGTTGCGCAGCACGCCCTCGCCGTCGCCCGCATCTGTCGGGAACACCGAAATGCCGATGCTCGCGCCGATAGTGAAATCGCGCCCGTCGACGCGGAACGCCGGTTCCAGCGCCCGCAGGATCTTTTCCGCCACCACCTGACTGTCGCCGTCCTGGTGCAGGTCGGGGATCACCACCACGAATTCGTCGCCACCGTGGCGCGACAGCGTGTCGGCCTTGCGCACGCAGCCCGCGATGCGGTGCGCGGCCTCGCGCAGCACCGCGTCGCCGGCGCGGTGGCCGAGCGCGTCGTTGACCTGCTTGAAGTGGTCCAGGTCGATGACCATCACCGCGACGCGCGC
>JANXUV010000243.1 GCA_025356085.1 Betaproteobacteria bacterium | reverse complement strand
ATTACGTGGCAAGTCGCCACCGAGAAAAGCATATACCTTTGGATGTAAACATCCAATTTTGGATGCAAGCATCTGCCGGCAGATATCTGCAGATGGATATCCAATGTTGGATATCTGGATAAGGTCAGGACTGTACGACGCGGTCTTCCAGATTGAGGCCACGGGCGGCGCCCCAGGGGAGTTCCCAGAGTTTGTGCTGCGGGCGCCACAGGGCACCGAGCGCCTTGAGTTTCGCGCGCAAGCCTAATTCGCCGTAGCCGATGCGGACGTAGACCATGTCGTCCGGGGACCGGGTGGCGCGGGGTTTCCGGGGGCGACGGGGTTTCTTTTAAGCGAGGCTCAGTTCCACGCGCCAAGCCGACAGGATCTTGCCGCCATCGAGCAGCACGCCGCGCGCGCTGTAGCGCTTGTCGTCGCGGCGGATGAGGGTGTCCTGGCCGCGGTAGCGGGCGGTGGCGGATTCGTAGGCGGAGAGGATGGCGTCGCCGACGATGATGAAGCGGCCGTGCAGGGTGCCGAAGGCGGCGCTCTTCGAGGTCCAGGTGGTGGCGAAGTTGCCGGGCGCCATGGGCTGGATTTCGTAGACCGTGCGGTGCTCGACCGGCGGCTTGGCGGCGGTGCGCATCACGCCTTCGTAGATCCATTTGTCCGGATGGTGCCGGATGTCGGCTTCGCCCTGGACCGCGATGGCTTTGCCCATGGCGTCCACGAACTCGCCCTCGGAGCGCCAGAGTCCTTCCTTGAGCAGGAACGCGTGTTCCATCAGCCGTGCGCCGCCACGCTGTCGGAAGGCGCCTGCGCGCGCTCATCCATCGTGTAGTCGCGGATCACGCCGGCGATGCGCAGGCGGTAGGAGGCGAAGACCCCGCCCCGGCCCTTTTTCTGCGCCTCGCGGTGCTTCTGCAGCTGGCGCCATTTCGCCACGCAAGCCTCGTCGCGCCAGAACTGCAGCGAGACGAACTTGCCCGGCGAGGTGATGCTCTCGAAGCGCTCCAGGGAAATGAAGCCCTCCGCCTTGTCCAGTTCCGGCTTGAGCTGGCCGACCAGCGCCATGTAGTCCGGAAAGCGGCCCGGCGCGGGGGTGAATTCGAAGATGACGGCGATCATCGGGCGGGCTCCTCAGGCAAGGCGGAACAATTCTATCGGCTGATCGCGCCCCTTGACCTTCACCGGCCCGAGTTGCACGGCGGCCCCGGCAGTCTCCCCGGCAGTCTCCCCGGCGGCCTCCAGCACCTCGCGCGAAACCAGGATCTGCGAGCCGAACTCCTTGTTCAGTTGCTCGATGCGCGACGCCAGGATCACCACGTTGCCGGTGATCGAGTACTGCTTGCGCAGCGCCGACCCGATGTTGCCGGAGACCGCCTCGCCCGCGTGCAGGCCGATGCCGATCTCGATCGGCGGGATGCGGCCCTCCTTCCCGAGCCGGCGCACCCCGGCGACCAGCTCGCGCGCGGCCGCGAGCGCATTGGCGCAATCGCGCTCGCCCGAGACGGGAGCACCGAACGTCGCCATGAAACCGTCGCCGAGGAACTGGTTGATGATGCCGTGATTGCGGTTCACGACTTCCACCGCCTCCGCGAACACCACGTTCTGGAACGCGACAATCTCGCCCGGTAATTTCTTCTCGACCAGCGGCGTGAAATTCCGGATGTCCATGAACATGATGCAGACGAAATGGCTGCGGCTCGCGATTTCCGGGCCGGCCCTGAGCAGCTCTTCGGCGATGGCCGGCGAAACCTGCTGGCCGAAGGCGCTGAGCACCCGCTCGCGCTCCTGCAGCGTGCGGTAGGCGTTGCCCACGCGTCGCTTGAGCTGGTGCGCGACGAAACCCGCGGCGAGCCCGGCAAGCAGCAGCATCGCCCCCTTGGCAACGTAGAACGGCGGCGCCCCGAACGGCGTGCCCGCCGCGGCCCCGCCGCTCCCGCCGAGGTAGGAGAGCGACAGCGCCACATACTCCGCCGCGGCGATCAGGCCGGTGAAAACGGACAGGCGAAAATCCAGCCGCAGCGTGGAGAGCACGATGAAGACCGCGTAGAGAACACTCAGCGGGCTCTGCAGCACGTATTGTGGATTGATTTCACGCGACACGAGGTAGATCAGGATGCTGGGAACGCTCGTTTCGATGAACGCGTTCAGGTACCTGAGCGCGCCCGGCACGGTCTTTCCCCGGTGCAGCCAGTCACCGATCAGGTGCCGGAGGGCAAGCTCATAACAGAGCAGCAGGGCGATAACCGCGATGATGTAGAGGAACACGGCAGGCGTGAGGAACCGGAGCAGGTCATCGACGCGGGACAGCGCGTAAGCCAGGCCGTAAAAGGCGATCAGCGCGGCCAGCAGTCCCGCGAGGATCGCCATGCGCACGCGCTCGCTTTGGATGATCTCCCGGGCGAGATGGTCATCGAACGATGCGGCAGGCTCGCTCATGGCCTACTATACTTCGCGCCGATGGAGCCCCGCCACTTTCGCCACTGGCCGCCGGACATGCCGCGCTCCCTGCGCGCGCCCCGCGTCACGCTGCAGCAGGTATTTCTGGATTCGGCTTCCAGGCATCCGGACAAGGCGGCCGCGATCTTTGAAGGAAAGAGCCTTTCCTACAGGGAACTGCAAACCAGGATCGAAAACCTCGCCGGCCACCTGCAGCATGCCTGCGGCGTGAAGCGCGGCGACCGCGTGCTGCTCGACATGCAGAACGGGCACGACTTCGTCATCGCCTGCTTCGCCATCCTGCTCGCCGACGCGGTGGTCGTCCCTGTGAGCCCCATGAACCTCACCGGGGAACTGCGACACTACGTCCAGGACAGCGACGCAAAAGTTGCGATCACGGAGGAAGACCTGCTTGGACGTTTTTCGAGTTTGCCTTTGGATCATGTGGTGCTTTTGAACAAAATCACCCCGAGCAAACCCAAACCGTCGGTCGCAAAACCAGACGACCTGGCGATGATGCCCTACACCTCCGGCAGCACGGGGCAGCCGAAAGGCTGCATGCACACGCACGCCACGGTGCTGCACAACGTCGCCGGCGCAGCAGCCTGGAAACACATCGGCGAAGACGTGATGGCCCTGGCGACCGCGCCGTTCTTCCACGTCACCGGCCTGGTCCACAGCTTTCTTTCCGCCATCTACGCCGGCGGCACGATGGTGATCCAGCGGCGCTGGGACCCGCTGGAGGCGGCGCGCCTGGTCGAGCGCCATCAATGCACACACTGGGACAATGTGCCGACGATGGTGGTGGACCTGCTCTCGCATCCGGATGCGCTCAAGCACGACGTGACATCGCTGAAGTGGATCTTTGGCGGCGGCGCGGCGATGCCCGAGGCGATCGCGCAGAAGCTTTTCGACCTCTGCGGCGTGCGCTACATCGAGGGCTACGGCATGACCGAGACCATCTCGCAGACCCACATCAATCCGCCGCAGAACCCGAAAAAGCAGTGCCTCGGCATTCCTGCTTTCGATACCGAAGCCCTGGTCGTCGATCCGGAGAGTTTCGAAATAATGGCAAGCGGCGACCAGGGGGAAATCGTCGTGCGCGGCCCGCAGCTGCTGACCGGCTACTGGAAGAACGAGAAGGCCTTCCGGGAATCCTGGTGCGAGGTGGGCGGGAAAAAGTTCTTCCGCACCGGTGACCTGGGCCGCACGGACGCTGACGGATTTTTTTACATTTCCGACCGACTCAAGCGCATGATCAACGCCGCCGGCATGAAAGTCTGGCCCGCCGAGGTCGAGGCGGCGATGTACAAACACCCGGCGATCAAGGAATGCTGCATCATTGCCTCTCCGGACGAGCGCAGGGGAGAAACGGTGAAGCTGGTGGCTGTGTTGAAGCATGAGAATCACGATACAAGTGCCGAAGAAATCGTTTCCTGGGCGAGAACGCAAATGGCTGCCTACAAGGTCCCCCGCAAGATCGAATTCATCGACGCCCTGCCGCGCACCGCCTCCGGCAAGCTGATGTGGCGCGCGCTGCAGGAAAAGGAATGGGCTCGGGAAACCCGGCAATGACCCTTCACATCGAAGCCGCCGGCATCACGCACCGCGGCACCCTGCGCGAGAACAACGAGGACTGCCTCGCCATCGGCTACTGGACTTCGCAGGAAACCATGGAGTCTGCGCGCTTCTTCGAGCATGCCCTCGACCTGCCCTTCGCCTGCGCCGTGGCCGATGGCATGGGCGGCCACAACGACGGCGAGCAGGCGAGCCTGCTGGTTGCCAAAAGCCTGGTGCGCCGCCTGCCGGCGTTCGGGCCGGACAAGATCGCCTCCTCGGTGCGCGCGGTAAACGCCGAGCTGTATTCGCATGTCGGCGAGCATCCCGAACTGGCCGGCATGGGCTCCACCGTCGTCGGCCTGGCGATCCACGACACCAGCCTGGCGATATTCAATGTCGGCGACAGCCGCGCCTATCGGGTCGGCGATGGCAAGCTGCTACAGCTGAGCATCGACGATGCCCTCATCCAGAACTGGCAGCCCGGCTCCGGGGTCGCTCGTTCCAGCATGCTGACCCAATGCTTCGGCGGCCGCCCGACGTTCACCGACATCGATCCTCATGTCCACGTCGAAACCTGCACGCCCGGTAATACCTACCTGCTGTGCTGCGACGGGCTGTACGAAACGCTCGCTGAAAAACAGATGGTGGATTCGATCGGCGCCGATCTGCAGAAATCAGCGGAGGCGCTGCTGCGCGCCGCACTCGAGCTCAAGGCGAGAGACAACGTGACCATCGCACTGGTTCGAGTCGTCGAAAAGGCGCCCGCATGATCGTCGTCCACCACCTGAACGATTCGCGCTCGCAGCGCATCCTGTGGCTGATGGAAGAGCTCGGCCTGCCTTACGAGATCGAGCACTACAAGCGCCTGGAGACGCGGCTCGCGCCGCCCGAACTGAAGGCGGTGCACCCGGTCGGCAAAGCCCCGGTGATCACCGACAACGGGAAAACCATCTATGAATCCGCGGCGATCATCGACTATGTGATCCGCCGCCATGGCGGCGGCCGCCTGCAGCCGGACCCAGCCACGCCCGCCTACGATGACTACATGATGTGGCTGCACTACGCGGAAGGCTCAGCGATGCTGCCGCTGCTGCTCCACCTCTACGTCTCGCGGCTGGGCGAAGGCGGCGTGCCGCTGCATGCGCGCATCGAGAGCGAGACCGCCAACCACCTCGGCTACATCGACGGCCACCTGAAGGGCCGCAGCTTCCTGGTAGGCGATACGCTCAGCGGCGCCGACATCCAAATGAGCTTCGTGGCGGAAATCGCCGAGGTCTACGGCAAGCGCGCCGCCTTGCCGAACCTCGATGCATGGATCCGGCGCCTGCACGCGCGGCCGGCCTGGCAGAAAGCCCTAGAAAAAGGCGGGCCTACGCGCTTCGCGAACTAGCCCGCCGCCCTCGATCGGCTAGTTGAGATTTTTGTCCTTCCAGAACTTGCTCCCGGCAACCGCCACGCCGACCTGCAGCCCGTTCTTGGTCAGCGTGTAGGTCTGCGCGCCGGAGATCGAACTCGCGCCGCTCGCCGGGCCGGCAGACTTGCCGCCCGCGCCGGCCTGAATGGACCCGCCGCCGCCCGCGTCCCAGCCCTTGGTAACGAAGTCGTCCACCGCCTTCTGCGTGGTGAACACGATCAGCGTCTCGCTCTGCGCGGCGCCGACCTGCACGCCGGCGCTCGCCTGCGCCATGTGCATGTAGGTGTCCTTCTTGGTGCCATTGTCGTGGGCGAGCCCCGTGCCGCCCGCGCCGCCGACGACGAAGCTCAGGCCGTAGGTGGTGAACACCGCATAGCCCGGCGCCTTCTCTACATCCGCCTTGAGCTCCGGCTTGGCCTTGTAGAACTTCTCCATCGACGCCGACGTGGCCTTCGTGATCTCGGCCTGCTTCTTGGCCTTTGCGTCCTGGGCGAACGCGCCGCCCGCGGCGAACGAGAGGATCACGGATCCAGCGATAAACAGATTTTTCAGCTGCATGGCATTTCCTCCTGAAAAAGGGTTTTACTTCGGGTCGAGCACGCCGCCGTGACCTTTGCACCCGGATTTACCTTGCGCCGTATGACGGCCATCGGCACAGCGGGTGATCACCGCCTGACGCGCCTCGCGGCCGCCCTGCTTCACTTCGCGGCCGGCGTGCCGAATTTCCGCTCCCGCGGAGCGCTTGGCATCAACCGCGTCCGTTTTCACTTCGTGCGCCTTATCGCCGACAGTTTCCGCATTTGCCAGAGGCATGAACGCCAAAGCCAGCACGACCGTTCCGATGATTTTTTTCATGATTTCCTCTCGCAGTAATTTGGCCATTGGTTCACAGCCTAACCTGGAAGCCGCCTGAATACCGCTGGCAGGCACACAGACGTTCAATGCGAAATTGTGCTAGGTCCGGGGTAGGATGGGGCATGAAAATCGTAGCCGAAGTGGCCGGGAAAGTCTGGAAGATCGAGGCGAAGTCCGGCGCGCAACTTGCCGCGGAAGACGTCATCCTTATCGTGGAGTCCATGAAGATGGAGATTCCGGTGGTCGCGCCGGCGGCCGGGAAGCTCGGGGAGATCAGCGTGAAGGAAGGCGACATGGTGACCGAGGGCCAGGTGGTCGCGGTGCTGGAAAGCTAGGGCGCGGCCAGGCCGCCGAGGTAATCGGCGAGGACTTCGATGTCCTTCGCGGTCAGCGTCAGGGTGGCGAGGCCCGGCACCGAGGCGACGGTGTAGGTCCCCATCGCAGCGCCGGTCGACGCGTTGTAGACCGTGATGATCGGAATACCCGCAACCGTGCCGCCGTTGGTGATCCGGATGTACGAAG
>JANXUV010000231.1 GCA_025356085.1 Betaproteobacteria bacterium | reverse complement strand
GGAAGCGCGTCGCGAACTATTTCCAGAAGAGCCACGGCGGCACGCGGATCGGCCACATGATCAGCAAGATCGCCCGGCTCGAGACCACGGTGGTGCGCTCCGAAGCCGAAGCGCTGCTGCTCGAAAACAACCTGATCAAGACGCTCAACCCGCGCTACAACATCCTGTTCCGCGACGACAAGTCCTATCCCTACCTGATGATCACCGGGCACCCGTTTCCTCGTCTTGGCTTCCACCGCGGCGCAAAGGAACGTCAGCACCGGTATTTCGGCCCGTTCCCGCACGCCCATGCCGTGCGCGAGAGCATCCAGCTGCTGCAGCGCGTGTTCCGGCTGCGCACCTGCGAAGACTCGGTCTACCAGAACCGCTCGCGGCCTTGCCTGCTGTATCAGATCCACCGTTGCACCGCGCCCTGTACCGGCTTGATCGATGCCGAACGCTACGCGGAGGACGTGCATAGCGCCGAGCTGTTCCTCGACGGCCGCGAGGACGACGTCACCACTCGGCTGACCGACCGGATGGAAGACGCCTCCACCGGGCGGCGCTACGAGGAGGCAGCGTTGTTCCGAGACCGGATCCGGGCGCTGTCGCGTGTGCAGGCGCGCCAGTACGTCGAATCCAACCGCAGCGTGGACGCCGATGTGGTCGCTTGCGTGGTCGAAAACGGCATGGCCTGCGTCAACCTGACCATGATCCGCAGCGGCCGCCATGTCGGCGACCGCAGTTTTTTCCCGCAGAATGCCGCCGAGGCGACGACGGAAGAGATTGTCGAGGCCTTCCTCGAGCAGCACTACGTCGAGCAGCCCCGGCCGCCGCTGGTCATTTTCGGCTCGCCGGCGAGGGGCGAGCGCAAGGTCTGGGTCGAGATGGCCGAGAAGACCGCGCGCCTGGCGCTGATCCAGCGCGCGCGGGAGAAAAGCACGCAGGAAGGGCGCATCGTCGCGTTGCGCGAGGCGCTCGGGCTGCCGGAAACTGCCCAGCGCATCGAGTGTTTCGACATCAGCCACACCATGGGAGAGGCCGCGGTTGCTTCCTGCGTGGTATACGACAGGCATGCGATGCAGAAATCGGAATACCGGCGCTTCAACATGCGCGACCTGACCCCGGGCGACGACTACGCGGCGATGCGGCAAGCGCTGACGCGGCGTTACGGCAAGGTGTCGGCGGGCGAGGGCAAGCTGCCCGACCTGATCCTGATCGACGGCGGGCGCGGCCAGCTCAACGCGGCGCGCGCGGCGCTCGCCGAGCTGGGCCTGAACGACGTGACGGTGGTCGGCGTGGCGAAGGGGCCCGAGCGCAAGGCGGGCATGGAAGAGCTGGTGCTGGAGGCGGACGGGCAGTCGCTATCGCTGCCGCCGCAGCATCCCGGCCTGCACCTCATCCAGAGCGTTCGCGATGAGGCGCACCGCTTCGCCATCGTCGGTCATCGCGCCAAGCGCGGAAAAACCCGCGTCACCTCCACGCTCACCGAGATTCCCGGCATCGGCGCCAAGCGCCGGCAGCAGCTGCTCGCGCACTTCGGCGGCCTGCAGGGGGTCCAGGCCGCCGCCGTCGATGAACTTGCCAATGTCGACGGTGTCAGCCGTGCACTGGCCGAGAAAATCTACCGCCACCTGCATGCCTCTTAACCTGCCCAACCTTGTCACGCTGCTGCGGATCGTGCTGATTCCGCTGATCATCGGCATCTTCTACGTTTCGGACGCGTGGCTTTCGTATGAGCACAAGAACGTCATCGCGACCGCGGTGTTCATTTTCGCTGCCATCACTGACTGGCTGGATGGCTACCTCGCACGCAAGCTGAACCAGATGTCGGCATTTGGGGCGTTCCTCGATCCGGTAGCCGACAAACTCATGGTGGCCGGGGCGTTGATCGTACTTCTGCAGCTCGGTCGGGTGGAAGCGGTGGTGGTGCTGATCATCATCGGCCGGGAAATTGCAATCTCGGCCCTGCGCGAGTGGATGGCGCAGCTTGGACATGCGAAGAGTGTGGCGGTAGCGTACATCGGCAAGGTCAAGACCGTCGGGCAAATGATCGCCATCCCGTTGCTGCTTTACCACGACGACCTGCTGATGCTGAACACCCGGTGGCTGGGCACGATCCTGATCAACGTGGCAGCAGTCCTGACCGTGATTTCAATGCTGTACTACCTGCGGCGCGCGCTGCCCCTGATGCGAGGTTGAGGTTGGGGTATACTTCGCGTCCGTTTTCTGCGGGAGTAGCTCAGTTGGTAGAGCGTGACGTTGCCAACGTCAAGGTCGAGGGTTCGAGACCCTTCTCCCGCTCCAATTTAGTCTAGGGAAGGCCGGTCGGCCTTCCCTTTTTCAGCTTAAGTCCGACCCCGGCGCGGTAGCAAAGCGGTTATGCAGAGGCCTGCAAAGCCTTCCAGGGCGGTTCGACTCCGCCCCGCGCCTCCAACCTAGAACGGTTCGCCCGGGTGGCGAAACTGGTAGACGCAGGGGACTTAAAATCCCCCGGCCGCAAGGCCATGCTGGTTCAAATCCGGCCCCGGGCACCACAGAGGACCGCAGAAAGTCGCTAGCGCAGCTTCTTTTTCTGCTTGCGGTCGGTCATGATTTTTTCGAAGCACTCGGCGCAGACTTCGCGTTTGTTCTTCACCCCGGGAAGGGTGCGGAAGGTGGCCCTGGGCCGTGAGTGTTGCCCGTGGAAGCAGTATTTGAGCGGGTTCAGATTTGCCATGCCGTTCCCCAATACTGTGCCAACTCGGTGCTTTGCGCAATGAGTAAAA
>JANXUV010000204.1 GCA_025356085.1 Betaproteobacteria bacterium | reverse complement strand
CACGCTGTTGAGATTGGTGTTGATCACCTCGTTCCAGTCGCGCTCGGTCATGCGCTTGAACACCGAGTCGCGCGTGATGCCGGCGTTGTTGACCAGGATGTCGATGTTGCCCACCACCGAGCGCACGTTGTAGAACATGCTCGCGCAGCTTTCGTAGTCGGCGACGTTGCCCTCGGCGGCGTGGACGCGCCAGCCGTCCTTGCGCATCGCGCCCAGCCACTCCTCCTTCCGCTCGTAGCCCGGCAGGCAGCCGGCGACGATGGTGTGGCCCGCGGCAGCGAGGCGGCGGCAGATCGCGCTGCCAATGCCGCCCATGCCGCCCGTGACGAAGACGACGCGCTTCGGCACCGCCTCGGTTTTCAGTACTGCACTCATCGCTCTACGGCGAGCGCCACGCCCATGCCGCCGCCGATGCAAAGCGAAGCCAGGCCCTTCTTCGCGTCGCGTTTCTGCATCTCGTGCAGCAGCGTGACCAGGATCCGCGCGCCCGAGGCGCCGATCGGATGACCGAGGGCGATGGCGCCGCCGTTTACATTCACTTTCGAGGTGTCCCAGCCCATCTGGCGGTTGACCGCGATCGCCTGCGCCGCGAAAGCCTCGTTGATTTCAAGCAGGTCGAGATCCTTGGGCGTCCAGCCGGCGCGCGACAGGCAGCGCTTGGAGGCCGGCACCGGGCCCATGCCCATGTATTTCGGATCCACGCCGGCCGATGCGAAGGCCTTGATACGCCCGAGCGATTTGAGGCCCAGCTCTTTCGCTTTCTTCGCGGAGGCCAGAATAACGACCGCGGCGCCGTCGTTGATGCCCGAGGCATTGGCCGCGGTGACCGTGCCGTTCTTGTCGAAGGCGGGCTTGAGGCCCTTCATCCCCTCGATGGTCGCGCCGTGGCGCGGGAATTCGTCCACGCCGAACACCACGGGCCCTTTGCGCGACGGCACTTCGTAGGGAATGATTTCGTCGTTGAAGCGGCCCGATTTCTGCGCGGCCTCGGCCTTGTTCTGGCTCTTCACCGCGAACTCATCCTGCTCTTCGCGCGTCACCGCCTGCTCCTTGGCGACGTTCTCGGCGGTCACGCCCATGTGGTACTGGTTATAGACGTCCCACAGGCCGTCGATGATCATCGAGTCGACCAGCTTCGCGTCGCCCATGCGAAAGCCGTCGCGCGAACCGTTCAGAACATGCGGCGCGGCGCTCATATTTTCCTGCCCGCCGCAGACCACGATGTCGGCGTCGCCGTTGGCGATGGATTGCGCGCCCAGCATCGCTGCCTTCAGCCCCGAACCGCACACCTTGTTGATGGTCATCGCCGGCACCATGTCCGGCAGCCCGGCCCAGATCGCCGCCTGGCGCGCCGGGTTCTGGCCCACGGCCGCGGTCAGCACCTGCCCCATGATGACTTCGGAAACCTGGTCGGGCGCCACGCCCGCGCGCTCGAGCGCCTTGCGGATGATGTGCGCGCCCAGCTTCGTGGCCGGAACGCCTGACAGCGAGCCGCCGAACTTGCCGATCGCGGACCGCGCCGCGCCTACGATAACGATGTCTTCCATGCTGTTCTCCTGGTTAGGCCTGGCTTGCCTTCTGTTTGACGTAGCGACCGGGTGCGGGCTCGATCGCCGGATGTTGCGCGCTACCGGTCTGCGTCGGCGATTCGCGCATGCCGCCCTTGAACTTTTCCAGCCACTTCGACCACCGCGGCCACCAGCTGCCGCGCTCTTCCTTCGCCTGCGCAAGCCAGTGGTCCGGATTTTCAGAATGACCTGCGGATGACCAGAAACTGCGCTTGCCGCCTGCCGCCGGATTGACGATGCCGGCGATGTGGCCGGAGGCGCCCAGCACGAACTGCTTTTCGCCGCCGAGCAAGCCGAGCGAACGGAAAGCGGCACGCCAGGGCACGATGTGGTCTTCGCGCGTGGCGAGGATGAACGCGGGCCGATCCACCCTGCCGAGATCTACGGGCACGCCGCAACTCTCGATCGCGCCCGGCACCCGCAGCTTGTTTTCGAGATAGGTGTTGCGCACGTAGCTGCAGTACATCGGCCCGGGAAGGTTGGTGCTGTCCGCGTTCCAGTACAGCAGGTCGAACGCGGCGGGCGCGCCGCCCAACAGGTAATTGTTGACCACGTAGGGCCAGACCAGGTCGTTGGCGCGCAACGCGTTGAAGGTCGAAGCGAGGTCGGCGCCCGGCAACAATCCGCCCTTGCCAATCGACGCTTCCCTGGCGGCAACCGCGTTTTCGTCGATGAATATGCCGAGCTGCCCCGGCGCTTCGAAATCGAGCATGGTCGCGAGATAGGTCGTGCTCTCGACGAGATCCTCGCCCTTCGCGGCCATCACCGCCAGCGCGGTCGCGAGCAGCGTGCCGCCGACGCAAAAACCGAGGGCGTTGACGCGATCGCTGTCGGAAATTTCCTTCGAGATCCGAAGCGCCTTCAGCACGCCGAGCTCGACATAGTCGTCCCAGCCGAAAGCACTGTCGGCGAGCGCCACGTTCTTCCAGGAGACCATGAACACCGTGTGGCCCTGCTCCACCGCGTAGCGCACGAAGGAATTCTCAGGGCGCAGGTCGAGGATGTAGTACTTGTTGATGCACGGCGGCACCATCACCAGCGGGCGTATTCCGACCTGCGCGCCCACCTTCGATGTCGCGGCCTTGTACTGGATGAGCTGGATCAGGCCGTTCTCGTAGACCACGTCGCCGGGCGTGAGCGCGAGGTTGCGGCCGACCTCGAAGGCCGTCTCGTCGGTCTGGCTGATGCGCTTTTTCTGCGTGTCGGCGATCAGATTGGCCAGGCCACGCGTGAGGCTTTCCCCATTGGTCTCGAGCGCCGCGCGCTGCACCGCGGGATTGGTGGCGGCGAAATTCGCCGGCGACATGGCGTCGCTCCACTGCTTCACCGCGAACTGCAGGCGTTCCTTCGATTTGGCATCGAGCTCGGCGGCATCGGCGAGTTCAGCCAGGAAGCGGGCCGCGAGCAGATAGGATTGCTTGAGATAGCTGTAGTACGGGCTGTCCTGCCATTCCTTCGAGGCGAAGCGGCGATCGCCCGGCTCGGGCCTGACCACCGGCTCCTTCGCGCCCGCGAATGCCGCCGACCACAACTGCGCCTGCTGCGCGACATAGCCGGATTGCAAGGCGGCAAAGCGCTGCGAATCCTTCATCAGGCTCGGCAGCCATTGCGCGGGATCGGATACCCCGGGAGGAGTGGAAATCAGGTGCTGCAGACGGGCCTCGGCTAGTCGGGAAAGCCGCTAATTTTGCGCCGCACAAAATTCTATTGCAAGCCCTGCTATTGCAGACCTTCCAGCAATGCGCGCGCGAGCGCGATGGAGCCGATGCCAAGGGCGATCAGAATCGTCTGCGACACCGTGGCGCGCATGGAAGTGCGCCGGTGCAGCCCCGGGATCAGGTCGGCGACGGCGACATAGATCATGCTGGCCGCGACGATGCCCAGCAGCACGGGCGTCCAGCCTTCGATCACCTGCAGCGAGTAATAGCCGAGCACGCCGCCGACCAGCGTCGCCACCGAGGAAAGGATATTCATGCTGAACGCCTTGGCCTTGGAATAGCCCGAGTTGAGCAGGATCACGAAATCGCCCACTTCCTGCGGGATTTCGTGCGCCACGATCGCCAGCGCGGTGATCGTGCCGAGCTTCACGTCCTGCAGGAAGGCCGCCGCGATCAAGATGCCATCGAGAAAATTGTGGATCGAATCCCCGACCATGATCAGCATGCCCGAGCGGCCCTGGTCGTGGCTGTGGCCATGATCGTGCGCCGCGCGGGGCTCGCCACCGGGATCCCCGTCATGTCCCTCGTGCGAATGGCGCCAGAGAAAAAACTTTTCCAGCACGAAGAACGCCAGGATGCCGCCCAAGATCGACGCCGCGACCCGGTGCGGCTCGCCGTGCTCGAAGGCGTGCGGGATCACCTCGAGGAAGGCGGCGCCCAGCAGCGCGCCGATAGCGTACGAGACCAGCGATTGAATCCATGCGGCGCGCAGAAACAGCGCGAGCGCCGCCGCGCAGACCGAAAGGGCTCCGCCGACAATGCTTGCGGCGACGATCCATGCGAGCGTCATGGGGGGCGGGATTGTACGCGACTAACTCAGCCAGACCGCGGCCGCCATGCGTTCGACGGCCTGGTCTCTTCGATAGGAAAAAAAACGCGCCGTGTCAGTGGCCGTGCAGAACCCGCCGCCGGAAACCCCGGCCACGCCCAGCATGGCGAGGCGCTGCCGCGCCACGGCGTACAGGTCCAGCCGCCAGTGCCCGGGCCGTGTCGGCGTGAACGCCATCCCGGCACCCGCGGATCGCGCGAGAAATGCATCGCGAACCTCGCTGCCGACCTCGTAGGCCTCGGGACCGATAGCGGGGCCGAGCCAGGCAAGCAGCCGGCCGGCCGGCACCTTCATCGCCGCCACGGTCGCTTCGATTACGCCCGCGGAAAGGCCGCGCCAGCCCGCATGCGCGATGCCGACCGCTTCGCCGCGCCGGTCGGCGAACAGCACCGGCATGCAGTCGGCCGCCATCACCGCGCAGATAATGTTTTTTTGCGTTGTGAATGAAGCATCCGCTGCGATTCCCTGCGGCGCCCCGCCGGCATCGACCACCGTCACGCCATGGACCTGCCGCAGCCACAAGGGATCCGCGGGCAGCTGCGCGCGCAGCGACTGCCTGCCCTGCTCGCTTTTCAT
>JANXUV010000192.1 GCA_025356085.1 Betaproteobacteria bacterium | reverse complement strand
CTTCTTTAGAGCCACTCCTGAGTACGAACTGTGGACCGGAATGGGGCCAACATTGAGACCAATTCTGGCGCGATCTGGCATTTGCGGTCGCTCCGGCACGGAGCCGAGTAGCGGAAGTTGTTGAACCAGAACGACCGCATTGCCATCTGCTCGATTCACACGGCAGGGGCCATAGGTTCGATCCCTATACCACCCACCAATTCCTTTCCATGAACAGCAGCGGTCTCCAGTCCTTGCGCTCGGCGCTGTTCGTGCCGCTGGCCGACGAACGCTTCCTCGCCAAGGCGCACCAGCGCGGCGCGGACGCGCTGCTGCTGGATCTCGAGGATTCGGTGCCGCCGGCGCAGAAAGCCGCCGCGCGAGCGCTGCTGCCGGAGGCGGCGCGCCGCCTGGCCGCCGCGGGCGCGACGGTGATGGTGCGCGTCAACTCGGGCGCGGAGCATCTGGCCGACGACCTGAAGGCGGCGGCCAAGGCGCGCGTGGCCGCCGTGTTCCTGCCCAAGGTGGAGAACGCCGAACAGGTAACGGCCGCCTCGTTCCTGCTCGACGGATGCGATGCCGGCGTCGTGGCGATGCTGGAATCGCCGGCGTCGGTACTCGATGCCGCGGCCCTCGCGCGCGCGGGCGGGCGCCTGGCGGGATTCGCCTTCGGCAGCGAAGATTACTGCGGCGTGCTCGGCATTGCCTCGGACAAAGCCGCACTCGACCTGCCGGCGCAGATGGTGGCGATGGCGGCGCGTGCGCGCGGGCTGGCCGCCTTCGGCCTGCCCGGCCCGGTCGCCGAGATCGCCGACATGGCTGCGTATGCGCGCCTGCTGGAAAAAGCAAAGGCGATGGGCTACACCGGCTGCACCTGCATCCATCCGAAACAGGTCGTCGAAGCCAACCGCGTCTATACGCCTTCGGACGAAGAACTCTCGCTGGCCAGGGAAATCATGGCGGCGTTCGATGCCGCGGTGAAGGAAGGCCGCGGCGCATTCGCGCTGCACGGGCGGATGATCGATGCGCCCGTCGCGGACCAGGCGCGTGCCACGCTGGCGCGGATCAGGCCCCGCTAGCTATTTCGCGGCGCAGGCGACGTTCCAGTACGCCTCGTCGATGCCGCCCGCGACAATTTCCTCCCAGCGGCGCGGGTCGGTGCTGGTGGAGACCGGGGCGCCGGCGCCCATGTGTCCGGAGAAGTCGATCGAGGACATCAGGCGCACCCGGCGCCCGGTGCAGTCATATTCGCGCAGCACTGCGGTCGAATACAGGCCGCGCCCGTCGGGGGTGAAGTCCTGCCTGCGGAAGTCGTACAGGCCGTGCATGGTCGCCACACCGCCGTTCCTGTGGAGGGTGGCCCTGTCGGCGAAGGCCGCGTAGATCTCGTTGGCCTGCCCGACCGCGGTCCAGTCGGCAAGCACGCCGGAGCTGAACAGCAGGAGCAAGCCGCTAAGTATGGCGCGGGTCGAGCGCGTCACGCAGGCCGTCGCCAAGCAGATTGAAAGAAAGCACCAGCAGGAAAATCGACACGCCCGGCCACACCGCCATCCAGGGCGCGTTATCCACGTAGTTCTTCGCGGTGTTCAGCATGCTGCCCCAGCTGGGCGCCGGCGGCTGCTGGCCCAGGCCGAGGAACGACAGACTCGCCTCGGCGATGATCGCCGCGGCGATCGCCAGCGTTGCCTGCACGATCACCGGCGCGAGGATGTTCGGGAAGATGTGCCGCAGGGCGATGCGCAGGTGCGGGTTGCCGACCGCGCGCGCCGCTTCCACGTAATCCTCCACCTTCACCGCCATCACCTGCGCGCGCGTCAGGCGGATGAAGATCGGCGTCGCCGAGATGCCGATGGCGATCATGGCGTTGGTCAGGCTGGGGCCGAGGAAAGCCGCCAGGGCGATGGCGAGGATCAGGAACGGGCAGGCGAGCATGGCGTCGGTGAAGCGCGAAATCAGCGCGTCGGTCCAGCCGCCGAGGTAGCCCGCCATCATGCCGATCGGCACGCCCAGCGACAGCGAAATGCACACCGAGACCACGCCGGCGAGGAGCGACGCCCGCGCGCCCCAGACCACGCGCGACAGCACGTCCCGGCCGATTTCGTCGGTGCCGAACAGGTAGGCCGCGCTCGGCGCCTTGCGGATCGCGCCCCAGCTGGTGGCGAGCGGGTCGTGCGGCGCGATCCAGGGCGCGAGCACGGCGAGCAGCACGAACAAAAAGACGAAGCCCAGGCCGACCATTGCGCCTTTGCGGCGAGCGAGCCGGCGCCATGCGTTCATCCTGCCGTTCATCCTCGCATCCGCGGATTGACGATGAAGTACGCGAGATCCGCCAGCAGGTTGAGCACGATGTAGGTCGTCGCCGTGATCAGCACCACCCCCTGCACCACCGCGTAGTCGCGGTTGAAGACCGCGTCCACGATCAGCTTGCCGAAGCCGGGAATGCTGAATACCGATTCGGTGAGCACGGTGCCGCCCAGCAATTCGCCGAAACCGAGCGCGCCCAGCGTGATCACCGGCGTCAGCGCGTTGCGCAGCGCGTGCTTGAGAATCACCACACGTTCACTAAGTCCTTTTGCCCTGGCCGTTCTTACATAATCAGAACTTAAAACCTGCAACATTGCGCTGCGCGTGTGGCGCATCAGCACCGCGGCGAAGGCGTTGCCCAGCACAAAGGCCGGCATGATCATCGCCGCGAGATTCCCTTTGAGGTCCTCGAAGGGGCTGATGTAGCCGGACGCCGGCAACCAGCCCAGCTGCACCGCGAACAACAGGATCATCAGGATGCCGAGCCAGAAATTGGGCGTCGACAGCCCCCACAGCGCGAACACGTTGGCGGCGTAATCCCAGGCGGTGCCCTTCTTTACCGCCGAGATCACGCCGGCAGGCACGCCGATGGCGAGCGCGATCAGGATCGCCATCGAGGCCAACTGCGCCGTCACCGGCAGCTTTTCCAGGATCAGTTCGGTGACCGGCTTCTGGATGCGCAGCGATTCGCCCAGGTCGCCGTGCAGCACGCCGGAGATCCAGTGGACATACTGCAGCGGCAGCGGCTGGTCCAGGTGCATCTTTTGCCGCAGATGGGCGATGACGTTCGGGTCCTGGTCCTCGCCCGCGAGGACCATCGCCGGATCCCCGGGCAGCAATTGCTGCAGCCCGAAGATCAGCAGAGTGACGAAGAACAGCGTCGGCAGAATGCTCGCGAGGCGCCCGGCGAGGAACTTGCCCATCAGTTCATTTTCAAGCCCTGCACGCGCACCATGCCGTCGGGCGCCGTGCGGAAGCCGGACAGTTTCGAGGAGTAGGCCCACAGCCAGTGCCGGTGATACAGGTAGACGATCGGCCGGTCCTTCTGGATCAGCGCGGCGATCTTGTCGTAGGCCGCGGCGCGCTTCGCCGGATCCAGGTTGACGCGCGTCTCGGTGATCAGCGCGTCGACTTCCTTGCTGCAGAAGCCCGAGTAGTTGGTCGGCCCGCCGCAGGACAGCTGCGAGTGCAGGTTACCGTCGGGGTCGGCGCGGCCGCTCCAGGCGAGCACGTAGGCTTCGAACTGGCCCTTGTCGGCGAGGTTGAGCGTGGTGGCGAACTCGGTGGACTGGATCTTCACGTCGAAGCCCGCCTCCTTCGCCATCGCCTGCACCACTTGCGCAATGCGCTGGGCGTCGGAGGTGGTGGGCGTCATCAGCGTGAAGCTCGGGTTAGACACGCCGGCCTCGGCGAGCAGCTTCCTCGCCTTCGGGATGTCGCGCTTCGGGATAGGCGCGCTCTTGCCGTAGTAGCGGTTCACGGGCGCGATCCACTGGTTGCCCTTGTCCGCCTCGCCGTCCATCGCCACCTGCACGATGCCGTCGCGGTCGAGCGAAAGCTCGAAGGCCTCGCGCACGCGCGCGTCCTTGCCGAGCGGGTTCTTCTGCGCTTGGTCACTTTTTGCGACGTTGATGGTGATGCCCTGGTAGCCGATTTCGACGATCTTGGCGATCTTGAAGCGCGCGTCGCCCTTCAGGCCGGGAACGTCCGAGGGCGCCAGCCGCTCGATGAAATCGAGCTGCCCGGAACGCAGGTTGGCGAGCCTCACCGTCGCGTCCACGATCGGCAGGTAGGTGATGCGCTCGAAATTGATCGCGGCCTTGTTCCAGTAGCCCGCGTAGCGCTCGAGCACCATGCGGTCCTGCGCCACGCGCTCGACGAACTTGTAGGGCCCGGAGCACACCGGGTTGGCGCCGAACTTCTCCCCCGCCGCGGCGGCGGCCTTGGGCGACACCATCATGCCGGCGCGGTCGGTCAGCACCGCCATCAGCGGCGCAAAGGGCGCGGTCAGGTTGATGCGCACGGTCTGCGCATCAATCACGTCCACGCCCGCCACCGGCGCGAGTTCGCCGCGGCGGTTGGAGCCCGCCATGTTCTTGTGGCGCTCGAGGTTGAACTTGACCGCGGCGGCGTCGAATTTCTCGCCGTCGTGGAAGGTGACGCCCTGGCGCAGCTTGAGCGTCAGCGTCTTGTTGTCCCCCGACCACTGGTGGGAGGTGGCCAGCATCGGCACGATGTTCAGCTTCTCGTCCAGGTCGAACAGCTTGTCGCAGAGCGCCGAGAACACGATGCGGCCGACGAAGGTGCGCGCCAGCGTCGGATCGAGGACGTCGGGGTCTTCAGCGAGCCCGATACGGAGTGTCTGGGCATTCCCTGCGAACGAACTTCCCAGCATCAATGCAAAGGCAAGGGCTCGTAGTTTCATGGCATCTCCTCCTCAGGGCCTGAAGGCTGCTTGAAGGCGGGTCAGGCGCTCATTGACCGGCATCAGTTCCGTCGCCGACGGCGCCGACGGAATGTCCTGCCAGAAATGGCAGGCTACGCCCTCCCGCAGCGGCGGCTCCTCGGCCGCGCACTTCGGCTGGGCGTAGCGGCAGCGCGTGCGGAAACGGCAGCCGGAGGGCGGATCGATCGGGCTCGGCACATCGCCTTCGAGCAGGATCCGCGTGCGCGCCAGGCCAGGCTCGGGCACCGGGATCGCCGACAGCAGCGCCTGCGTGTACGGATGGCGCGGGTGGTCGAAAAGCGCCCGCTTTTCCGCCAGCTCGACGATCCTGCCGAGGTACATCACCGCCACCCGCGTCGCGATGTGGCGCACCACCGCGAGGTCGTGCGCGATGAAGATGTAGGCGAGACCCAGGCGCCGCTGCAGGTCCTGCAGCAGGTTGATGACCTGCGCCTGGATCGACACGTCCAGCGCCGAAACCGCCTCGTCGCAGACGATCAGCTTCGGCTCGACCGCGATCGCGCGCGCGATGCCGATGCGCTGGCGCTGCCCACCGGAAAATTCGTGCGGATACCGGGCGGCATGCTCCGGAGCAAGGCCGACCAGATTCAGCAGTTCCTTTACTCGCTCTGCAGTCTTGCCCGGGTGCAGACCATGCAACACCAGGGGCTCCTCCAGCATCTGCCCTACCGTCATGCGCGGATTCAGCGAACCGTAGGGGTCCTGGAAGATGATCTGCAGCGAGCGCCGGCGCGCGCGCATTGCTTTGTCGTCAAGCTTGGCGAGGTCTTCGCCCTCGAACAGCACGCGGCCCGCGGTCGGCTCGAGCAGGCGCAGCACCAGGCGCCCGGCGGTGGATTTGCCGCAGCCCGACTCGCCCACGAGCGCGAGCGTCTCGCCCGCGGCTACCTCGAAGCTGATGCCGTCCACCGCGCGCACGCGCTGGAAGTGCTTGACCAGGTTTTCGGCCTGCAGCAGCTTCACATGGGCGCCTTCCAGCACGCGGATTCATGCCCTTGTTCCATTTTCAGGAGCACTGGATCGTCCACCAGGCAACGTTCAATCGCAAACGGACAGCGTGGCTCGAACCGGCAGCCGGGGCGCAACGAGGCAGCGGCCCCCGGCACCTGCCCTTCGATCGCGGCGAGCCGGTCCTGCTCCAGGTGCAGGCGCGGGATGGAGCCGAGCAGCCCGATGGTATAGGGGTGCTGCGGCTCGGCGAACAGGCGCGCGACGCTGGCATGCTCGACGATGCGGCCGGCGTACATCACCGCCACGTTGTCGGCGAGCTCGGCAATCACGCCAAGGTCGTGGGTGATCAGGATGATCGCGGTGCCGGTCTCTTCGCGCAGCGTGCGCATGAGATCCAGGATCTGCGCCTGGATGGTGACGTCCAGCGCGGTGGTCGGCTCGTCTGCGATCAGCAGCTTCGGCTCGCAGGCGAGCGCCATGGCGATCATCACGCGCTGGCGCATGCCGCCGGAGAGCCGGTGCGGATAGTCGTCGTAGCGCCGCTCGGGCTCGGGAATTCGCACGTGGCGCAGCATGGCAACCGCACGGGCTTTCGCTTCTTTCCTGCCGATGTTTCTATGCCGCAGCAGCACTTCGGCGATCTGGTCGCCGATGGTGAACGCCGGGTTGAGCGAACTCATCGGCTCCTGGAAGATCATCGAGATGCGGTCGCCGCGCAGTTCGCGCAGCTCGGCCGCATTCAGCTTGAGCAGGTCGCGCCCTTCGAACAGGATTTCGCCGCCCGCGACGCGGCCCGGCGGCGGCACCAGTCCCAGGATGGAGAGCGCGCTCACGCTCTTGCCGCAGCCCGACTCGCCCACGATGCCGAGCGTGCGGCCGGCCTCGAGCGAGAAGCTCACCCCGTCGACCGCGCGGAACTCGCCGCCCTCGACGCGAAAATGCGTGCTGAGATTTTTTACTTCGAGAATTTTTGCACCGTTGCTTCGATCACCGCGCGGTCGATGATGCCGGCGGGCCGCGCGCGGCTAGGCAGGCAGGTGGCGAACGGCTGGAAGCGCTCCTGGCTCTTGCGATAGAGGCGCTTCAACTCCGCGATCGGGTCCTCGTGGTCGTCCACGCGGATGTCGAGGAACGGATAATCCTCGGTCGCGTGGATGCGAAGCGCCGCCGCCTGCCTGCCGCGCTTGTCGCCGCCGGCCGCTTCGCCGGCATGCAGAGCTTCAAGGAGGCGTTCGGCGAATGAAAGATGTTTAGTGCTTTTGAATTTTTCGCTCGTACTCTGGAGAACATCAGGTCCGGCGAGCATATTGCCGGCCACTGAAAACCCCTCTCCCGCGAGATGGCCGCACCACTCGATGCACGCGCTCCCGGTGTGCGCGCCGATGCGACCCTGCGCATCGATCATGTGCACCTGCCTATGCTCTCTTCCCTGGTCTTCCTTCTTCAGAATTTCAACCACGGTGAGCGGATCGAGCCCGCTGGACAGCAGATCAAGCCCCAGCGGGCCGAAATGCGGGTTGACCAGCGCCTGGGTGGACAGCGCGCCGACGCCGCTGCGCGCGTGCGGGCACAGCATGCCGACGGCGAAGAAGCGGCTCGCCACCGCGACCCCGAATTCCCCCTCCGGACCGCGCGCGACGATGGACCAGGTCATCTCAGACCAGCGAGCCGCGGCGCGCGAGGCTGTCGCGCTCGAAGCCGGCCACGCGCTTGTAGCTCTCGGACATCGCCGCCAGCTCGGCGTTGCTGATCACGTCGTCGATGCGCGCGTAGGGCTTGTCGCCGCTGCGCTTCCAGACTTCACGCAGGATCGCATCCGGCGGATTGGCGCGGTTCATCAGCACCAGGTCATTGGCCGCCTTTAAGCGAGCAGTTTCGTAATCCTGCAACGCTCCGGGGACATTCGAATTTCGCTTGAGGCAACCCGCCAAAGCCCTCGCATCAAGAATGGCCTGCCCGGCGCCGTTCGAGCCGCGCGGATACATCGGATGCGCGGCATCGCCCAGCAGCGTGATCCGCCCCTTTGTCCAATACGGCAACGGGTCGCGGTCCACCATCGGATACTCCAGCACCTGCTCCGCGTTGCGGAGCATCGCCGCGCAGTCGAGCCAGTCGAAGCTCCACTTCTCGAACACTGGGTAGAAATCCTCGATCTTCCCGCCCAGGTTCCAGTCCTGCATCACGTTGCGCGGCGACTGGATTTCGGCCACCCAGTTGATGAGCTGGCGCCCTTGCGCATCGAGATCCTTGCGGATCGGGTAGATCACCAGCTTGCCGACCTCCAGCCAGCCCGCGGTCGCCATGCTGGCGCCGGTGAGGAAGGGCTTCATGCGCGTAGTGCCGCGCCACATGTTGATGCCCTGGTACCCCGGCGGCCCTTCGCCCGGAAACAACTGCTTGCGCACGGCTGAATGGATGCCATCGCAACCGATGACGCAACTTCCGGCGGCCGCGCCGCCGTCCTCGAAGCCGACTTTGCCGTCTTCCGAAACTGAAATGCATTTCTTGTTCAGTACGACCGCATCGGCGCCGAGCCGCCCGCGCGTTTCATCAAGCAGAATCTGGTGCAGGTCCGCGCGATGCGTCGAGAGCTGCGGCCATTCGTAGCCGGCGTAGCGCCCGCGCGCCTCCCTGAAGATGAATTGGCCGTAGCGGTTGTAGAAGCGCAGTTCCTGGGTTTCAACCGCGACCGCGGCGATTTTCTCCTGCAGCCCGAGTTCGGTGAGCTCGCGCATGCCGTGCGGCAGCAGGTTGACGCCGACACCCAGCGCCTTCACGGCGGGCGCCGCCTCGAATACCTTGCAGGGAATGCCGGCCTGGTGGAGCGACAGGGCCAGCGTCAGCCCGCCGATCCCTCCCCCAATAACGAGTACCGGATCGGCCACCCTCAGTCGGCGCTGATGCGCGCCTCGCGCACCACGCGTCCCCAGCGCTCGAGATCGGTGTCGATCAGCTTCGACAATTCCGCCGGCGTGCCGGTCTTAGGCGCGAGGCCCTGCTTGAGCAGCCCGGCGCGCGTCTCCGGATCGTGCAGGATCGACGCCAGTTCGGCATTGAGCAGCGCGACCACGTCGCGCGGCAGGCCGGCGGGACCGAGCAGCGCGTACCAGATGTCCACGTCGATGTCCTTTACGCCGGCTTCGGCGAGCGAGGGCACGTCGGGCGTCACCGGCGAGCGCTGCGCGCCGCCCGAGGCGAGCATGTTCAGCTTGCCCGCCAGCACCTGCGGCAGCGCGACGTGCACCGGCAAAAACATCAGCTGGATCTGCCCGCCGAGCAGGTCGGTGACCGCGCCGGCCGTTCCCTTGTACGGCACATGCACCAGGTTCACGCCGAAATGCAGCTTGAGCAGCTCCATCGCCAGGTGGTGCGGCGTGGCATTGCCGGGCGAGGCGTAGTTGAGCTTGCCGGGCTGGGCCTTCGCCAGCGCGACGAGCTCCGCGACATTCTTAGCAGGCACCGAGGGATTGGCCACCAGAGACAGGTTGCCGATGGCGGCGAGGCCGATCGGCGTCATCCCCTTCGGGTCGTAGGGCACGCTTTTGAACAGCACCGCGCTCTGCACAAGTGTGGTGGCGGTGAACAGCAGCGTATAGCCGTCCGCCTGCGCCTTGGCGACCGCTTCGGTGCCGATGTTGCCGCTCGCGCCGGGGCGATTCTCGATCACCACCGGGCTCTTGAGCTTTTCCTGCAGCTTCTGCCCCCAGGTGCGCGCGAGGATGTCGATGCCGGTGCCCGGGGTGAATGGCACGACCAGCTTGATGGGACGATTGGGATATTGGGCCTGCGCGCTGCCTGTACCTGCCGCGCCGAACAGGAGAAGGATGGCAATTAGATGCTTCATGAAACAATTATAGGCATGACCGTCACTCTTGAGGATATTCGCGCCGCTGCGCAGCGCGTCGCCGGCGCGGTGGAGCGCACGCCCTGCCTGCACAGCCGCACCCTGTCGCGCCTCACCGGCGCCGAGGTCTGGCTCAAGTTCGAAAACCTGCAGTTCACGGCCGCGTTCAAGGAGCGCGGCGCGCTGAACAAATTGCTTCTGCTGGGCGAAACCGGACGAAAACGCGGAGTAATCGCGATGAGCGCCGGCAATCACGCGCAGGGCGTCGCCTACCATGCGGCGCGCCTGCACACACGCGCGGTGATCGTGATGCCGCGCGGCACGCCCAACAACAAGGTGCGCAGCACGCAGGTGCTCGGCGCCGAGGTGGTCCTTGAGGGCGACACGCTGGCCGAGGCGGCGCGGCATGCGCATGCGCTCGAGGCGCGCGACGGCCTGGTCTTCATCCACCCCTATGACGACGCCGCGATCATTGCCGGCCAGGGCACCGTGGCGCTGGAAATGCTCGAGCAGGCGCCGGAGCTGGACACGCTGGTGGTGCCGGTCGGTGGCGGTGGCCTGATCTCGGGCATGGCGGTGGCCGCGAAGGCGCTCAAGCCCGGCATCGAAGTGATCGGCGTCGAATCGAAAAACTATTGCGCCATGTATCAGCGCCTGAACGGGATTCCCGTCAGCGTTGGCGGCGACACCATCGCGGAAGGGCTTGCGGTGAGGGATGTGGGCGAATTGACCTATGCACTTTTGAAGTCTTTCAAATCGGAAATCCTCCTGGTCGATGAGGAAACCATCGAGCGGGCGATCGTTGCTCTAGTCGAAATCGAGAAAACCGTCGCCGAGGGCGCCGGCGCGACCGGCCTCGCGGCGCTGCTCGAGCACCCGAAGCGCTTCGCCGGCAGGCACGTCGGCATCCCGGTCTGCGGGGGGAATATTGATTCCCGCCTGCTCGCCGCAGTGCTGATGCGCGGACTGGTACGCGATGGGCGGCTGGTGCGCCTGCACATCAGCCTGCCCGACATCGCTGGCAGCCTGGCAAAGGTGGCGGGAATGATCGGCGAAGCCGGCGGCAACATCGTGGAAGTGCAGCACCAGCGCGTATTCGATGCCGCGTCGGCGAAATCGGCGGACGTCGAGTTCATGGTCGAGACCCGTGACCGCGAACACGCGGAGGCGATCAGGGTACTGCTAAGCAGGCTCTGAAATCTCGACCAGGTTGAGGTCGGGGTCGCGCACGTAGACCGAGCGCAGCTTGTGCACCGCGCCGGTCTTCATGACCGGTCCTTCGATTATTGTTATATTTTCTTTTTGAAGTTTCTCTATTACTTTTTCCAAGGGGACCGATGCAATAAAGCACAGGTCCAGCGTCCCCGGCGCGGCGACGTGCGCTCGCGGCGTGAACTCCTTTCCCCACTCGTGCACGTTGATCTTCTGGTTGCCGAATTTCAAGGCTATCCGGGTCTCGGCCGGTGTTTGAAATTTCTCGTGCCTCATTCCCAGTATTTCAGAATAAAAACGCAAACACGAAGGCAAATCCCTCGTTGTCAGCACTACGTGGTCGATATGGTCGATCATTTTCTTTTCAGCATCCTTAACGGGTTGTATTCGAGCACGGTCTCGCCGCGCTGGTTGACGACTTTGTTGGCGAAGCGCACCAGGCCGCGGTCGCCCTTCGATGTCAGGCGCGCCTCGGTGACTTCGGATTCAACGTGGATCGTATCGCCTACCGAGGTCGGCCCTTTCACGTCCAGGGTGGCGTTGAGGAACGCGAGCCCGGTGTCCTGCATGGTCGGCAGCAGCAGCCCCTCGGCGAAGGAATAGACCAGCGCGCCGGGAACCGGCCGGCCCTTGATCGCGCGGTTACTGTCGTCAGCCACTGCGAACAGTTCTTCAGTGAGCCAGGTCAGATTGATGAAATTCGCCAGGTCCGATTCGGCGATGGTGCGCCGGTGGGTGCGGAATTTGAAGCCGACCTTGAGGTCCTCGTAGCAGTAGCCCCGGCCGGTGATGGGAAGGACGTCGCTCATGCCGCCATTCTACTCAGAGGATGAGTCAGTAAAATGCGGCGCACAGCAGCGTCAGCCCGGACATCAGCATCAGGCCATCCATCAGCAGCCGGAAGCGGTCGGCTTCCATCTTCAGCACGAAGCGCTTGGCGATGAAGGCGCCGGCCATCAGCGTTGAGCCGACGATCAGGCCCTTCAGCGCGATCTCCCAGGGCAGCGCACCGAAATTGCGGAACACCACCGCCTTCACCAGGTACACCGCCAACGACGCCGCCGCCTCGGTCGACAGAAACGCTCCCTTCACCAGTCCGGCGGCAAGGAAGATCGGGGCGGTGATCGGGCCGGTCGACACCACAATGCCGGTCAGATACCCGATCGGCGCGCCCAGCAGCGCGAGATGGCCGCGGCGCAGCTTCAGGTCATGGGCCGCCATCCAGCGCCGCACGCCGATCATGGCGATGAAGAACACGCCCAGCGCCGCCTCGATGACGCGCGTCGGCAGGATGAGCAGCGTCATCGCGCCCAGCGCCGCGAACGGCATCGCGGTCGCCGAGTAGGCGCCGCAGGCGCGCCAGTCCACCTCGCGCCACCAGACGGCGACGCGCGACAGGTTGGCCATGATCGCGGCGATGGCCATGATCGGCACCGCCTGCAGCGGCCCGAACACGATCACCAGCACCGGCATGAGCATGATCGACGAGCCGAAGCCGACGATGCCGCTCAGCGTGCCGGCCAGCAGGCCGACCGCGAGAATGACCAGAAAATCCATGCGCTACGCGCTGCTTACTTGTAGTACTCCCGCACGGTTTCCCAGGCAACTTCCTGCAGGAAGGCGGCGGTTTTCGCGTCCAGGCCGCCGGCGTACTTCAGGCCGGCCGGCGATTTGCCGTACAGCGCCGCGTAGATGGTGGCCGCGCCGAGGTAGGAACCGGCCAGGCTCGGATGGCGCTTGTCGGGGTTATAGAGATTGAGTGCGGGATCTTTCGAAATGGACCGCGCGAACGCGAGGCCCGCGGGAATCACCAGCGCGTCGTTGGCGTTGCCGGCGATGGTGTACTGCTCGGCGAGCTGCGCGGTCATCTCCGGCGCGTCCTGGTAGGCCCAGGTCATGAAAAAGACCGGTTTCGCGCCGCGCTTCACCACCGTCTCGCTGTGCTTGCGCGAAAACTCGTGGAACAGGTCCTTCAGCTGCGGGTGGATGGGGCACTGGCTGCAGTCGTTCATGATCACCGCTTCGAACGGCTTGTCGAACTTGTTGAATA
>JANXUV010000128.1 GCA_025356085.1 Betaproteobacteria bacterium | reverse complement strand
TGGTAGTTGTTCAGCACCTCCGACCAGGCTGCCTTGACGCCCTCGTCCAGGCGCTGGAAGTCGTTGTAGCCGCAGCCGGACAGCGACAAGACGGCAATGAGGGCGATCAGTAGTTTGCGCATGGCAAAGTCTCCAAGCTACGGGGTTATCGCAACCAATGTGGGGGTTCAGCGCTCATATTGCAAGAGCGCGTCGAATCCGGGACTCGAAACCCATCTCTTGCCTTAGCGCATGCTCCCAAATCCTCACCACTTTCCAACGCTTCTCGCGAAGTTGCCGACCGACTTCACGGTCTCTTTCCATGTTCTCGCGAAGCTTCTTCTTCCAAAAATTGATGTTTGACTTCGGTTGTCGATAGCATTTTGGGCAACCATGCCAAAAGCAGCCATCGACGAAGATCGCGACCTTCTTCTTGTGGAACGCGAGATCCGGACGTCCGGGAAGCGGTGCATGCCGTCGCCACCCACTTATCTTTCTAATGCGTAAGAACGTGACAACCCTTTGCTCAGTGCTCCTATTTCCCCGGCCTTTCACCAATGACATCTGCCGAGATCTCTCTGGAGAGGGCCCCTTCGGTCTCGTCACTTTGTGGTTCTGCCCCTCGACTTTGGAACAGCAGGCAGTTGGCGCATTTCAGACATGAAGCGAGAAAAAATGTCTTTTAGACTTTTGTAAGGTTTTGCCTCGACGAAATGTTTTTTGAGTTCCGTCTCTATCAATGAAATCGGCTTTTGATCGGCCAAGCTGCCAGCCGCCCACTCGCGGCCTGGATGGAGTGTGTCCCAAGGCGATCGTTTGTTCACGCGCGTGGTTGCTGAATCCCCATGCTTGCCAATCCCGTACACCAATTTCACCTCGCTGTTCCAGATTGGCCGAAAGAGCTTAATCAAATATTCTTCCGCCGCCTTCTGCCACCCGCTGGCGACCACGAGAAAACGACATTCGAAGTCATCCAAGTTCAGATTGGGCGCTTTCGAAATACTCTTCCTATGCTCGTTCAACCGATCCCAGAGCTTTGTACCTTGCTGAATTGCGTCACGAGCCTTGTCATCGGCGGGATCGGCTTTCCCGACGTAAATCGGGTGTTCCTGGTTCGCAATAGCGCGATAAGCTTGGAATGATCCGACGTAGTAGATCGCATACACGCCGGCACCATAGAACCGCTCCAGTTTCGATAGCGGTGCACGGTTCTGGGCGATCATCGTCAAAGCGATGAATCGACCGACAAGCGCTGGATTGGAAGGGTCGAAGACCGAGGTGGGCCGCCTTGTCGGATCGAGCTTTTCAGAAGCTGCCGCGAGATTCCGAGCGATTTCCTCCAATCGGCCACGTACCCTCTGAACTTCGGAAGAATCCAAAGCCTTTCCCGACAACCCTCCCACAACGTCGTCAAGGACGGTCGAGAGCTTGTCGAGATTTTGGAGACCGGGCTTAGTGGACTTTTGTTTTTTCGGCGCGGCCATTTGCGGGCGAGCGTTTGCTCATCCGCAGTTTGGCCGAAATTGCCTTCGCTACGCAAGCCGCCAAGTCAACAGGGACCGCGTTACCCAGTTGCCTCATGCTCTCCGTCCAGGACCCAACGAAGACGTAATCGTCGGGAAACGTCTGAATTCGCGCGGATTCACGGACTGTGAAGTAGCGAACAGAGCCATCGGACCGCCGGAGCATGTTTTCGCCGCCGGGAACACCATGATCACCAGCTTTAAGCGCCTTCGCCGGATCATCCAAAGAACTTCCAGTATGGCCCACGTAAGCTCTAGCGCCTGGCTGGAACTTGTGCGCTTGAGGCAATTTGCCCAAAGGAGTCTTTTCCGGATCTGGCAAACCGTCTATCGCCTCTCTCACCGTCCTCCATGGACGAGGCAATAGAGACGGATAGATATCCCGCAGTCCGTGAATCTTCCTTTGAAGTTGCTCCGGGACCACAGGCCGATTTCTCTTCGCAACCCGATTTTTCTCCCAGTACTCGCCCGAAATCCACTGCGAATGCAACAGCGCTTCATAACTATGCGTTTGTTTTGGAAAACTAAACTCATGACCCAGGTCTTTACGGAAGCCAACGATGAACACGCGCTCCCTCCGCTGAGGAATTCCGAAGTCAGCGGCATCCAATACTCTTGAGACAACGTGGTATTCGCTCTCCGCACCCTTTGTCTTGTGCTTTTCTAGCCTGGCGAGATGGTCCATCCATGGCTCTCGCCCTCTACCGACCAGGTCAGGAAATTCCAGTTGGAGCAGGATGTACGAGAAGTAGTTGGAAAACGTGGTCCTAGTCAGACCTCGAACATTCTCAAACATGAATGCGCTTGGGCGTGCCACACGCACCGCTCCAATGGCCGCGGGAAACATGTCTCGCTCGTCCAAGAAGGCGCGGTGTTTGCCTCCCAGGGAAAACGGCTGACATGGAGGCCCCCCAGTCACGAGATCGATTCCTCTCGCGGTGGAGAAGTCAAATCGCCTAACGTCGCCCTGAATTACTTCAGGCCAATCGCAAATCGGGACAACCCCACTTCTACGATTCTCTCGGAGGGTATTGCAGGCGTCCTGGTCCCATTCGATGATCGCCTCATGCTCAATTCCGGCCGCATCTAAACCGAGAGCCAACCCGCCAGCACCGGCAAACATTTCCACGCACCTTAGAGCCATTGGTCCCCTCTTCTTTTTCTGGGGTGTAGATGTATATGCGTCCAGTATAAAGAAATAGGGTTGCCTATGTCTAGAGGGCAGTGCGTAGACAAAAAAAAGGGCGGCGTCCTTGCGGAAGCTGCCCCGGCGCTCGCATCCAGGAGGGGGATGAGGTGCGAGCGATGTCCCAGTGTGGACGCCCGCGGTTATCGGCGTATCTCCGCGCCGTTTCGCTTGTGTATCAGCCGGAATTGAAATGCAGTTCCGACCAGGAACAGCAGCACTAGCCCGCTGATGATGTCCTTGAATAAGAAAGAGTTAGCGGCCGTAATGAGCGGCGCCCCGGGCGGCAGGCGAGTCAGCGTTTCCGCCAGGCCGGTGATCATGTGAATCAGCATGGTGGAGGAATAGAAGAACGCCTGGACGTAGCGCGACGCGCGGCCGAACAGCGGCGTCGTCGCCGCCAAGGTGCCGATCGCCAGCACCGCCAACGTCAGCACCGAGAACGAGTGGCCGATGCGCCACACGTCATGGCGGAACATCATCAGGCCGGTCGCCGCGGTGAACGCGGTTGCCATGAGATAAAGCTTGCCCAGCCAGTTGAGGACAATCTCCTTGTCGCGCGCCAGCGCCCAGGCGCCGGCGGCAATCGCCACCAGGCTGATCACGGTGTGGAATACGCCGAACGGCGTCAGCGCGAGCGCCGACGGCATCGCGCGCTCAGCCGCCCACCGCGAGGCGGTCCAGCGTTTCTTTCTCTACCTTTAGCTTGGCGCCCGCGGCGACGATCTCGTTCCAGGTGTTCGCGTCCACCGAGATGCCGTCGCGCTCCCGCTTCGTCCGGGTTTCCCTTTCCGGCTCGCCTGCAATGCGCACCTTGTCCACGCCGGGCGCGGTCGGCGACTGGCGCAGCGACTTGAGGAATTCGGTGGTCTCGGCCGCAAATGCATCCGCGGTGCCGAGGCGCTTCGGGTCGATGAGGATGGTGAGCATGCCGTTCCAGACGCGTTTCTTCGAGCGGTCATCCGAATGCCAGGTGCCGCCGCCGGTGAGCGCGCCGCCGAGCAATTCGCAGACCACCGCCAGGCCGTAGCCCTTGTGCAGGCCGAAGGTGCGCAACGCTCCGAAGGGTTCAATGACGCCGAACTTCGGATCGGGCGTCGGGTTGCCCTTGTCGTCGATCAGCCAGTCGGGCGAAACCTTCTCGCGCTTGTTGTGCGCGACGCGGATCTTGCCCTGCGCCACGGCGCTGGTGGCCATGTCGAGGATGAACGGCGGCTCGTTCGGGATCGGGATGCCCACCGTCATCGGGTTGGTGCCGAAGCGCGCATCCGCGCCGCCGAAGGGCGCGACGATAGAGCGCGAGATCACGTTGGTGAAATGCAGCGATACCAGGCCCGCCGCCACCGCCTGCTCGGCCCATTGGCCGATGCGGCACAGATGGTGCGATCGGCCAAGGCCCATCACGCACATGCCGTGCTGCTTCGCGCGCGCGATGCCGATCTCCATCGCTTCCAGCCCGATCACCTGCCCGTAGCCCTGCTGGCCGTCGAGCGAGATCATGGCGCCGCCGTCGAACACCATCTTCGGGTGCTGGTTGACGACCAGCCCGCCTTCCAGCAGCGACTCGGTGTAGCGCGGGATCATGCCCACGCCGTGGGAGTCGTGGCCGGTCAGGTTGGCGGCGACGAGGTTCTCCGCGACGATCTTCGCTTCACGCGCGTCACTCCCACCCGCGAGGACAATTGTTTCAACGGCGTTTACTAAAGAGTTTTTATTAAATAGAGGCATAAATATTTCAATCCGGCTTGATGCCGCCGCGCTCGACCGCCTTGGTCCAGCGCTCCACCTCGGCCTTCATGAATTGGCCGAATTCCTCGGGCGTGCCCGCGACCACGTCGAAGCCGATGGCATTCATGCGCTCGCGCACGTCCGGCGAGCGCAGCGTCTTCACCATGACGTCGTTCAGCTTCATCACCACTTCGCGCGGCGTCTTCGCCGGCGCAGCCGCTGCCTGCCAGGAAGTGACGACCATATCCTTGAAACCTGCTTCGGCGGTGGTCGGCACGTTCGGCAGCGCCGGATTGCGCGTGGCTGCCGTGACCGCCAGCGCTTTCATCTTGCCGCCCTTGATGTAGTTGGTGACCGCGCCCAGATTCTGGAAAGAGAGGTCGATCTGGCTGCCCATGATGTCCACCTGGCAGGCCGCGCCGCCGCGGTACGGCACGTGCACCGCGAAAATGCCGGCCGTTTGCTTGAAGACTTCACCGGTGAGATGGTCGGACGATCCGGTGCCGCTGGAGCAGTAGGAAATCTTGCCGGGATTCTTCTTCGCGAAATCGACCAGCTCCTTCATCGAAGTCGCCGGCAGGTCGGGCCGCGTAATGAGCACGTTGGGCGTGGTGACTGCGAGCGTGATCGGCGCAAAATCGCGAAGCGCGTTGTAGCGCAGTTCCTTGAACAACGCCTGGTTGATCGAGAACACGCCGATGGAGCCGACCAGCACGGTATAGCCGTCGGGCTCGGCTTTGGCGACGAATTCAGCCGCGATGGCGCCGTTGGCGCCGGGTTTGTTCTCGACCACCGCCGGCTGGCCGAGGATTTCCTGGAATTTCGAGCCGATAGCGCGTCCGACAATGTCGGAAGCACCGCCCGCGACGAAGGGAATCACGATCTTGATCGGCTTTGACGGGAACGTCTGCCCCTGCGCCTGCCCGAAAGCCAAGGCCGCGCCAAGTAACGCCAGCACCGTATTAACTGTCCGGTTCATTATTCCTCCTTGGGGGTTTCTAGACCTCTGGTCCAAGTTTACAATGCCCAGCCATGAAAACACTCCTTCGCACGCTGCTACTTCCTGCGCTCTGCGCGGCCGCCTCCTTGGCGGCGGCACAGGGCTATCCCAGCAAGCCGATCCGCATCGTGGTGCCGTTCGCCGCGGGCGGGACATCGGACATCCTCGCGCGCGCGCTCGGGCCGCAAGTCACCAACGCCTGGAATCAACCGGTGATCGTCGAGAACCGCACTGGCGCCAACGGCAACGTCGGTGCCGACTATGTCGCGAAATCTGCGCCCGATGGCTACACCATGCTCCTTTCCGATGTCGGCGCCCTGGCGATCAATCCGAGCGTGTATCCCGACATGCCCTTCGACCCGGTGAAGGATTTTTCGCCGATCGTGATGGTGTCGTATTCCCCGCACGTATTGGCCGTGCATCCGTCGGTTCCGGTAAGTACGGTGCCGGAGCTGATTGCCTACGCCAAGGCGAATCCGGGCAAGCTCAACTTCGCCAACTCAGGCACCGGCGGCGCGCCGCATCTCGCGGGCGTGGAATTCGCGCAGCGCACCGGCGTGCAATGGGCCTATATCCCATACAAAGGCGGCTCGCAGGCGGTCGTCGACGTCATCGCCGGCAATTCCAACGTGCTATTCAACGGCATGCTCGCCACCTACCCGTCGGTGAAGGGCGGCCGCCTGAAAGGGATCGCCGTGTCCGCCGCGCAACGCGTGCCCTCGGCGCCAGAGCTGCCGACCGTCGCCGAAACGCTGCCTGGATTTGTCACGGGCTCCTATCAGGGCCTGCTCGCCGCCGCCGGCACCCCGCGCGACATCGTGACCAAGCTCAATGCCGAGTTCACCCGCATCCTGAATACTGCGGAGATGAAGGAAATGCTGGCCAAGCAGGGCACCGAGGTGCGCGCCGGCGCGCCCGAGGCGCTCGGCAGCTTCATCGCCGCCGAAAAAGCGCGCTGGGCCAAAGTCGTCAAGGAAGCCGGCATCAAGGCCAACTGAATACAACAAGGATAGTCATGGAACTCCCGCAAAACGCGTTCAAGCGCGCCATCAAGGCTGGCAAGACGCAGATCGGCCTCTGGTCGAGCCTGTCGTCCAACTACTCGGTGGAAGTGATCGCCGGCGCGGGCTACGACTGGCTGCTGCTCGACTGCGAGCATTCGCCGAACGACCTCGAATCGCTGCTCACCCAGCTGCAGGCGGCGGCGCCTTACCCGGCCGCGCCGGTGGTGCGCGTGCCCTGGAACGACACGGTGAACATCAAGCGCGTGCTCGACATCGGCGCACAGTCGCTGCTGATTCCCTACGTCTGCAGCCCGGAGGAAGCGAAGGCCGCGGTGGCGGCGACGCGCTATCCGCCCGCGGGCGTGCGCGGCGTCGCGGGCACCACGCGGGCGACGCGTTTCGGCCGTGTCAAGGATTACGCCAAGCGCGCGCACGAGGAAATCTGCGTGCTGGTGCAGGTGGAAACCAAGCCGGCGCTCGACCAGCTGGAAGCCATCTGCGCGGTGGACGGCGTGGACGGCGTGTTCATCGGCCCCGCCGACCTGCATGCTTCGATGGGACATCCCGGGGAAACTTCGAACCCGGCGATCCTGCCGCTCATCGAGGAAGCCATGCGCCGCATTCGCAAGGCGGGCAAGGCGCCGGGTTACCTGTCGCCGGTGGAAGCCGACGCCAAGCGCATGCTGGCTGCGGGCTGCCTGTTCTGCGCTGTCGGCGCGGACATCGGCCTGCTCGCGCGCGGAGCCGAAGCGCTGCGCGCGAAATTTACCTAGGGAAAAACCATGAAACACGACATCGTCATCACCGCCCAGGGCCACAAGGGCACGCTGGAGCGACTGCAGAAGGAATTCACCGCGCTGAAGCTCTGGGAAGCGATGGACCGCGACGCGGCACTGAAAGCGGCGGCGCATTTCCGCGGGCTGGCCCACTTCGGCCACTCGAAAGTGGATGGCAAGCTGATGGACTCGCTGCCGAAGCTCGAAATCATCTCGAATTTCGGCGTCGGCGTAGATCAGATCGACCTCGAAGCGGCCAAGAAGCGCAAGATTACTGTCACCAATACGCCGGATGTGCTGAACGACTGTGTCGCCGACACCGCGGTCGCACTGGTGCTAAATACCCTGCGCAAGTTCCCGCAGTCGCAGGACTGGCTGCGCTCGGGATTCTGGCCGACGCGCGGGCCCTATCCCCTCGCCACTTCGGTAGGCGGCAAGACGCTCGGCATCCTCGGCCTGGGGCGGATCGGTGAAGCCATCGCCAAGCGGGCGCTCGGCTTCGGCATGACGATCCGGTACCATAACCGCAACAAGAAGAACGTTGCCTACGCCTACGACGCCGACCTGGTGTCGCTGGCGAAGAATTCCGACGTGCTGCTGATCGTGACTCCCGGTGGCGCGGGCACCGCGAAGCTGGTCAACGCCAAGGTGCTGGATGCGCTCGGCCCGCAGGGCTATGTCGTCAACGTCGCCCGCGGCACGGTGGTCGACGAACTGGTGCTGCTGCGCTACCTGCAGGAGAAGAAGATCGCGGGTGCCGGGCTGGACGTCTTCGAGCACGAGCCCAAGGTGCCGGCGGAGTTCTACACGCTGGACAATGCGGTGCTGTTCCCGCATGTGGCAAGCGCCACGGTGGAAACGCGCAAGGCAATGGGAGACTTACAGGTGGAAAACCTGCACCTTCATTTCGCAGGCAAACCCGTCAAGACGCCGATCTCGGCCTAGGAAGCAGCCCCGTTCCAACTCTGCAGCCAGTTCTGCAATCCGACTTTTTGCATGAGTTCGAGTTGCGTTTCGAGGAAGTCGATGTGCTCTTCCTCTGATTCGAGGATCTCTTCCATCAGCTCGCGCGAGATGTAGTCGCCGACCGCCTCGCAGTGGGCGATGCCGTCCTTGAGCGCGGGGTACGCCGCCAGTTCCATCTTCAGATCGCACTTCAGCGCCTCGGGCGCGTCTTCGCCGATCATCAGCTTGCCCAGGTCCTGCAGGTTCGGCAGGCCTTCGAGGAACAGGATGCGCCCGATCAAGCGATCGGCATGCTTCATCTCGTCGATCGATTCCTTCTTCTCGTAGTCCTCGAGCTTCTTCAGCCCCCAGTTGCCGAACATGCGGGCGTGGAGGAAGTACTGGTTGATCGCGGTGAGCTCGTTCAGGAGCACCTTGTTCAGGTGCTGGATGACTTTCTTGTCGCCTTTCATGCGCCCTCGCTTCCGTTGAACTGCGGGGAGAAAGCTGAAAGTCTAGCGAGGACTAGGCGGACGCGCCCGCGAGAATCGTTCTCGACTCAGAACGCGAATCGTTCAGCGAACGCGATTCCTTGAGGATTTCCTTCGCCGCGGGCCTGCACTTGCCGCAATTCGCGCCCACGCCGAGGCAATGTTCCAGGTCGCGCATCGTGCACGCCCCCTCCTCCGCGCAGCAGCTGCGGATTTCTCTCTCGGTGACGCCGTTGCAAAGGCAGATATACATATGTGAACGCAAATCATTATCATTCAATCACTTGCCGAATGCAAATTTGTTAGTGATCACTTATAACTAAGTCTTTGTTTGCAGTGGAATCATAGCTTGACTTGTTTCTTGAGAATGATTACTGTTCGCACATGATTGAAACCAAGCTTTACCAAAATCAGGAGACGGCCTTCGAGCCGGTGCGCGTCTCCAGCGAGTCTCTGCTCGGTGCGAAAAAGGAAGTGGTCATCATGCACAAAGGGCGTGAGTACCGGTTGCGGCTGACCCAGAACGGCAAACTGATTCTTACCGCCTGATCAACATGTACACCGCCCTCATGATCACATTGCGGGAAGGCATCGAGGCCTTCCTGATTGTCGCCATCACTCTCGCCTATCTCAAGAAGACGGGGCGAACCGCCCTGGCCGGCGCCGTCTACGCCGGGACGGGAGTCGCACTGCTGGCGAGTTGGGTCGCATCCCTTGCCTTCGCGCAAGCCGAGAACAAGCCTCTCTGGGAGGGGTTGCTCGCGCTCGTAACGACGGTCCTCGTCGTGACCTTTACCGTGCACGTGCTGCGCACCGCGAAAACCATGAAGCGTGAACTCGAAGGCAGGCTCGAGCACGTTGCCACCAGCCGCGGGGCCTGGTGGGGAGTGTTCGGCTTTACGGTACTCGCGATCACGCGTGAAGGCATGGAGGCAGCCTTGCTGCTCGCCAGCACCTACGTTCAGAGCGATATGCAGGACTTTTTCGTCGGCGCACTTGTAGGCCTGTTCGCGGCGGCGGCCATCGCGGTGCTCTGGGTGCGCTTTGGCCACCGTGTCAATCTGGCGCACTTCCTGCAGGTCACCGCGGTGTTCCTGCTGCTGTTCGTGGTCCAGCTCACGATCTACGCCTTCCACGAACTGACGGAGGCAGGCGTTCTGCCGCTGCTGGACAATTCCTACTGGCACGTCGCCACCGAACCCTATGGTCCCGAGGGAATCTACGGCCACTGGCTGTCATACGGTTTGGTCGCGATCCCGATGGCCTGGCTCTTCGTCGCCATGATCCGGGGACGCCGGGCCGCGTAGCGAACGATTTCCGCGCAAGCCAGCAATTCCGCCGCAGGGCGGGCCAGCCAGCGCTTTTCCCTAAAAATGGAGCTGGCCCATGCATTACATCGAAAGAATTTTCCGTGCAATTCTCGTGGCGCTATCCGTCACCGTTGCGACACTTCAAACCGCGCACGCGGGAGAATCGCCGTTCGGCTACGTCTACACGACGGACACGCATCCCAAGGGCTCGTTCGAGTTCGAGCAATGGATGACAAATCGCAAGGGAAAGATGCAGGGCGATTACCGCCTTGGGCAATACCGCACCGAAATCGAATACGGCGTGACGGACCGCTTCCAGGCTTCGCTCTACTGGAACAGCTTTTCGATCAATGCCTTCGCCAACGATGCAGCGGGTGAAACGGCCGGCCCTTACATCCCCGAAAGCGTCGACAAGGCGCAGCGCTACCGGCGCGGCCTGACCAACGACGGCTGGTCGACGGAGTTCATCTACCGCGTCCTCAGCCCCTATACCGATCCGATCGGGCTGGCGCTCTATGTCGAACCGTCGTTCGGGAAATTCAAGAACGAACTCGAGACCAAGCTCATCCTGCAAAAGAACTTCTTCGACGACCGCCTGGTGCTGGGCTACAACCTCACGCTCGCGCCGGAGTGGGAAAAGAAGGCCGCGGACCCGACCGCCGACCCCGCATCCGCCGAGTTCAGCTCCCGGACGGAGAAAGTCACCGAACTCGTGCACACGTTCGGCGTGTCCTACCGGTTCGCGCCGGGCTGGTCGGCGGGCATCGAGGCGCGCAATCACCACGAGTACGCGGGCCACAGCCTGAGTCGCAGCGACCGCGAATTTTCCGCCTGGAACGCCGGGCCGACCGTGCACTACGCGAGCAAATCCTGGTGGGTTACCGCGACCTGGCTGCCGCAGCTGAAATCCTCGCGCTGCTTTACCGCCGACCAGTGCGCCGAGACGGCGAACCGGCGCAATCTCGCCGACCTGGAACGAAACGAATTCCGTTTCCGTTTCGGCATCCCTTTCTGACCGGCGCATGCGCGGCCGCTGGACCCTGATCATTCCCGCAGCCGCAGTGGCGCCGGCATCGCTGACCGCGTACGCGGTCAGCTATCTGAGCGTCGAACAGGCGCAGCAGCAGATGTTTCCCGGGGAGTCGCTTGCGCCTGCGTTCGTGAATCTGTCGGACGAACAGCTGCGGCAGATCGAGGCGCGTTCCGGCGTCGACGTGCGGCGGCGCGAAGTAAGACTTTGGAAAACCTCCGGCGGGGGCTGGTTCATTGCGGACGACGTGGTCGGCAAGCACGAATTCATCATCTTCGCGCTCGCACTCACCGCCGAAGGAAGGGTCAAGCAGCTCGAGGTGCTCGAGTACCGCGAGTCCTACGGCGGCCAGGTGCGCGAGACCGGATGGCGCGCGCAGTTTACCGGCAAGACGGCCGCCGACCCGGTGCGCCTGGGCGCCGACATCCGCAACATCAGCGGCGCAACCCTGTCGAGCAAGAATCTCACCAACGGCGTGCGCCGGCTGCTCATATTCCACGACGTCGTGCTGCGGCATGGAACGCGCTAGACCGCATCTCGGCACCCTGGTCTCGGTGCGCGCCGACGGCGCACCGCAACCGGCGCTCGCGATCGAGGCCGCGTTTTCCGCCATTGCGAGGGTCGAGCGACTCATGAGCTGCCATGACCCGGAAAGCGAACTATCGCAGCTGAACCGTGCCGCACATCTTCGCGCGCTGACAGTAGATTCCTGGACCTGGCGGGTATTCGGGCTCGCGCTGGCGTTCTACCGCATCTCCAAGGGGACGTTCGACTGTGCGATCGGCGCCCGGCACGTGGCCGATGGCAGATTGCCATCGCGCGGTGGCGAAACGCCCGAGATAGAAGGCAGCAGCGCGGATATCGACTTGTCCGTACCGAACCGCATTCGCTACCGAAGGAAGCTGTACATGGACTTGGGAGGAATTGCCAAGGGCTTCGCCGTCGACCGCGCGGTCGAGGCGCTGCGCCGGGCGGGCGCCGAGTCCGGCGTAATCAATGCCGGCGGCGACCTGCGCGCCTTCGGCGCCGCCACTGAGGCGGTGCACGTCCGCATGCCATGCGATGGCGGCCTGCTTGCGATCGGGGAAATTCGCGAGGCGGCCGTCGCCACCTCCGTCGCCGGAGAGGAAACACCGCCGGATTTGCCTATCCTCGATGGCGCAAACGGGCGCCGGCCCGTCGCGCGCCTGGTCAGCCTGTTTGCATCGCGCTGCGTGCTGGCCGATGCGCTGACCAAGGTCGTCGCCGTGTGCGGCGAGTCGAGCGCGCCGCTGCTCGCGCGTTGCGGCGCGGAAGCGCTGCTCTGCGAGCGGGACACTGGACTCTGGACGCGCATCGGCGCGCGGGCGTGCTGACATGGGCTTCGCGACCGGTCATCGCCGCTTTTTGCTTCTCACCTGCGCCGGTCTTGCTGCGACCGGCCTCGCCTGGACATGGATCGATCTGCGGCACGGCTTCGGCCCGTTGGACGATGCATCGCTCCAGGCCGCTCGCGCCTGGCTCGGACGATTTCACGGTGCGTTCGCGATGCTCGGCCTGGCCGCCTTCGGCTCGGTTGCCGCTACCCACGTGCACTGCAACTGGAGCGCGGGCTCGCGCCGGGGCTCCGGCATAGCGCTCGTCGCAATGTGCTGCGTGCTCGCAGTCTCCGCGTATTTCCTTTACTACGGCTCGGACGATGCACTGCGGGCCGCGAACGCCTGGGCGCACATCGCTGCGGGAATCGCGGCTACCGCGGCGTTCGCGCTGCACTGGCTGATGCGGAACGGGGAGCGCGACTCCGGCGCGAAGGTGGATTAGGCCGGCGCCGGCTCGGACTTATCAAAATCTATTTCGACCTTCGCGTCGTTGGGATCGAAAAAAAAGAGTTGCCAGGTACCGTATTCCGGCAAACGGCGTAATTCGTACTTGATGTTGTCGCGCTTCAGCTTCGCCACGGCGCCCGCAAGCCCTTTGCCGCTGAACGCCATGTGGTCGAGCACGCCCTTCACCAGCCGTTCCTTCTTGATGCCCGCGACGATATGCAGGATCGGGTCCGGTCCCTTGCCGGCATCGGCATAGAGCCAGGCGCCCGGAAAGGTGAATGGTGGCCGCGCGCCGGGCTTGAGATTCAGGTGCGCGTCGTAGAACGCCAGCGTCGCCGGCAGGTCGTCGGTGAGGATGGTGAAGTGGTTGACGGCGGTCACGGACATGTCAGGCTCCCTTCGCGGCAATCTGGCCTTGCTTGGTCTTGTCGAGCACGGTCATCGCGGTGGCGACCATGCCGGCGACATCGCCGGCGTTCGCCGGCAGGATCAGCGTGTTGGTGGTCCTCGCGAGATTGGCGAAAGCCTCGACGTAGAGCGTCGCCACCTTGAGGTTGGCGGCGTCCATGCCGCCCTTGTCGTTGATCGCCTCGGCCACCGCGCGCACCGCTGCGGCATTCGCCTCCGCGATCACGCGGATCGCGGTCGCCTCGCCTTGCGCCTTGTTGATCGCCGCCTGCTTCTCGCCCTCGGACTGCAGGATCGAGGACTGGCGCTCGCCGTCGGCGACGTTGATCGCCTGCTGGCGCTCGCCCTCGGACTTGGCGATCAGCGCGCGCTTCTCGCGCTCGGCGGTGATCTGCGCCTGCATCGCGCGCAGGATCGACTCGGGCGGCGTGATGCTCTTGATCTCGTAGCGCAGCACCTTGATGCCCCAGTTGCGCCCGGCCTCGTCGAGTTCCGAGACAATGTGACGGTTGATGTCCTCGCGCGACTCGAAGCTCTTGTCCAGCTCCATCTTGCCGATCACGCTGCGAAGCGTGGTCTGTGCGAGCTGGCTGATGGCGGCGATGTAGTTGGCCGAACCGTAGGAGGCGAGGCGCGGGTCGGTCACCTGGTAATAGAGGATGCCGTCCACCGCGAGTTGCGTGTTGTCCTTGGTGATGCAGACCTGCTCGGGCACGTCCAGCGGCACCTCCTTCAGCGAATGCTGGTAGGCGACGCGGTCGAGGAAGGGAATGATCAGGTTCAGGCCCGGCTCGAGCACCGCGTGAAAGCGCCCGAGGCGCTCCACCACGAAGGCAAACTGCTGCGGCACGATGCGCACGCCCTCGATTACGAACGCGGCCACCACCGCGATGAAGAAAACCCAGACCGCGTAGCCGCGGGTTTCCGGAATGGCGCCCGTAATCACGGTCAGGACGATTGCGATGATCAGCTTGGAAAGCATGGAAGATCCCCTCGGTTGTGAGCTCGCCGCCGGCACCGGCGTATAACCGGCCGCGTGGGCCGGACTATGCGGGGCGGCGGACGGTGACGTTGAGCGTATTGCCATGTGCCTTGACTACGTACAGCATGGCGCCGGCTTCGATCGCCGCATCGCCATCCACCAACGCCTCCCAGGAAGCCCCGCGATAGCGCACACGCGCCAGGCGAGAGCCTTGATCGACCCAGTTCTCGAAGCTGGCCGGCTGGCCGGCGTCGATCGGGGCCATTTGCCCCTTCGCATTCTTGGCGCGATATATGTGCACGCCGTAGCAGCCGCCGCCGGCGATCACCGCCGCCACCACCGCTTGCACCCCGAAACCCAGGTTGAACCAGGCTGCCAGCGCAGCGCCGAAGGCTGCGATCGCCAGCATCAGCAGGTAGAAGGTCCCCGTCAGCAACTCGATGACAACCAGCGTCATGCCCAGGATCGCCCAGAGAAAGTCTTCTTCCACGCGCCTAATTTAGAATCAAGTGCCAATGGACGCAACCAGTCTCTCCGCGGAGCTCATCGACCTGCACGAACGGCCGCGCCTGGTGCCGCCATTCAATGCGCGTTATCCGGGACTTACCGCCGATTCGGGATACGCCGCGGCGCGCAAACTCCATGCGCACCGCCTCGCGCTGGGCTGGCAGCCGGCAGGCCGCAAGATCGGTTTCACCAATCGCACGATTTGGCCTCGCTACGGCGTGTTCGAGCCGATCTGGGGAACGGTCTACGACAGAACCCTGATTTTTGCAGAGAACAACAAGGCTACCGTTCCTCTCGGCAATCTCTCACAGCCCCGCATCGAGCCCGAAATCTGCTTCCGCATGAGAGCGCGCCCGCCTGTGACCAAAGATCCGCGGGAACTGCTCCACTGCATCGAATGGATTGCGCACTCGGTCGAGATCGTGCAATGCCACCACCCGGAGTGGAAGCTGCAGCTGGCCGACGGCACCACCGACAACGGCCTGCATGGACGGCTGATCGTTGGTTCGCCCACTGAAGTGCGGGCGATTGCGAACCTCGCGGAAAAACTGCCGAAGTTGAAGGTGAAGCTGTTCAAGCAGGAAACCCTCGTCGACGAAGGCGTCGGCTCGAACGTGCTCGACAGCCCCCTGCTCGCCCTTGGCCATTTCCTGGAACTGCTGGAAAAACAGAAAGACGCGCTTGCCCCGGGAGACATCATCAGCACCGGCACGCTCACCGACGCGCATCCGGTGGTTGCGGGAGAAACATGGCGCACTGCGTTCTCCGGCATTGAACTTCCGGGCCTGGAAATCAGGTTTGAGTGAGGAAACCCGCGTGAAAAGACCTCTCGAAGGCATCACGGTGGTTGGCCTGGAACAGGTGATCGCGGGGCCGTTCTGCACGCGCCAGCTCGCCGAACTCGGCGCGCGCGTGATCAAGATCGAGCGTACTGGCGACGGCGACGCGGCGCGCGGCTACGACGGCACGGTAAAAGGACAGTCCTCGCACTTCGTCTGGGTCAACCGTTCCAAGGAAAGCCTTGCCCTGGACGTAAAGCATCCCGCCGCAAAACCAATCCTCGAGAAACTGATTCAAAAGGCGGATGTCTTCGTCCAGAACCTCGCCCCTGGCGCGGCGGAGCGCCTGGGCCTGGGGGCGGCGGAATTGCGCGCCCAAAACCCCCGGCTCATCTGGTGCGGCATCTCCGGCTACGGCACCGGCGGCCCTTACGCGGACAAGAAGGCCTACGACCTGCTGGTGCAGTGCGAAGCGGGCCTGCTGTCCGTGACCGGCACGCCGGAGCAGCCCGCCAAGGCCGGCATCTCGGTGGCCGATATCGCCGCCGGCATGTACGCCCTGTCCTCGATCCTTGCCGCACTCTACCGGCGCCAGGCGGAAGGCGTGGGCGCGACGCTGGATATCACCATGTTCGAATCGCTCGGCGAATGGATGGGGTTCCCGGGCTACTTCAGCGCGTATGGCGGAGAAGCCCCGCCACGTTCCGGCGCGCATCACGCCACCATCGTGCCCTACGGCCCGTTCAAGGCGGGCGACGGCGGCACGGTTTTCCTGTCGATCCAGAACGAGCGGGAATTCCAACGGTTTTGCGAAGTGGTTCTTGAAAATGATTCTCTTGCAAAGGATCGAAGATTTTTAAGTGGCCCCCTGAGGACCCAGAACCGCAATGCAATGCATGAGGAGATTGAAAAGATATTCCGGAAATTGAATTCGGCAGAAATTCTCGCAAGGCTCGAAAAAGCCGGCATCGCAAATGCAAAGCTGAATTCCATGCGGGAGTTCTGGGACCATCCGCAGCTGGAAGCGCGCGACCGCTGGCGCGAGGTGGATTCACCCGCCGGGCCGATCGACGCGATGAAGCCGCCGTTCAACATGGACGGCTTCGAGCCGCGCATGGACGCGATTCCGGCGCTCGGAGCGCATAGCCGGGCGATCCTTTCGGAACTTGGTTTTACTGCCGCCGATATTCAGCGCATGGCGAAGGAAAACATCATCCAGGAGGAAGGCAAACCATGAAACTCGAACTCTATTTCGCCCCCGGCGCCTGCTCGTTTGTGCCGCACGTCGCGCTGGAGGCCATCCAGGCGGCCACCGGCCAGGCCTTCGAGCAGAAGCTGGTCAAGCTGCACAAGGGCGAGCACAAGACCCCCGAATACCTGGCGATGAACCCGAACGGCCAGGTCCCGGTGCTGGTGGCCGACGGCAAGCCGCTCACCCAGATCGTCGCCATCTGCGAGTTCCTTGACCGCTGCTTCCCCAAGGCGAGCCTGCTGCCGGCCGAGCCCTGGGCGCGCACGCAGGCCCTCTCGCAACTGGCCTGGCTGAACAACACCGTGCACCCGACCTTCACGCGCGTGTTCCGCACCTCGGAGTTCGCCGAAAGCGAACCGGCACAGGCGGACGTGAAGAAAACAGCGCAGGCGCGCTACCGCAGGCTGCTGGAACGCATCCAGGACTGGACGGCCACTGCAAGCCCGTACTGGTTCGGCGAACGCATCGCCTTCCACGACGCCTATGCCTTCACGCTGCTGCGCTGGGGCGGCATTGCCGGCATCGACCCGAAATCGCTGCCTGGCTACCTGGCTTACATGGAAAGGGTCATGGCTGCGCCGCCGGTTGCGGCGGCGCTGGAGCGCGAGAGAATAAAACTGGATACCTACAAAACAGCTTAGGACTTCTTGCTGATCTCGATACCCGCGGCCTTCGCCAGGTCGCGGTGGATACGGGCCACGCGCTCGACTTCGCCCTTGGCGGGGAATCGCTCGTAGAAGCCGTCGTCCTTGAACATCTTGCCCATCTCGGCCCAGGGCGCGAGGCGCTCTTCCCAGCGCGCCAGCCGGCCGGCTTCGGGGCCATCGTCCTCGCGCGCGAGGTCGGAGCAGACGCGGATCATGGCCTTGATGGTGACCGGCTTGGTGACCATGTAGCCATCCTTGTTCCACACGCCGTCGCCAAACACGTTCTTCGCGGCCTTGAAGAAGTCGCGCACCATGGCGTAGTAGCGCGGCACTTCCTTCGAGCTGCCGCCGGCGAGCTGGATGGAGCGCCACTTGGTGCGTACCCAGCGGTGCAGTTCGTTGAACAATTCCGCCTGCAGCACCCATTTGTCGCGCTGGCTGCGTCCGCCCAGGCGGTTGATGCGGTAGCGCAGCGGGCTGTCGCCTTCGCTGTAGAGCTTCTCCACCAGGCGCGCGGCGAACTTGCGGTCCGGCGCGGCCCAGGACACGCGCTCGTACAGGTCGATCAGGTGGCTCTTGTTGATGCGCGTCGGCGTCGAGTTGATGATGACGAACATCTCGGCGGCGAAATCCTCGCTCCTGCCGTCGAACACGATGCAGGGCACGGTGATGGTGGCCGCGTCCTGCGGACGCTCCTGCATGTAGAAATACAGCGCGGCCAGGCGATGCTGGCCGTCGATGATGAGGAACTTGGTAGTCGGGTCGGAGAGGTGGCCGCCGCCGTCGCCGTCCGACCTGAAATTCAGCTTCTCGCTGGTGTACAGCAGCACCGTGCCCGGAATCGCCGGCTGCGTGACCGCGGTTTCATAGAAATTGATGAGCTGGCGAACCTTGGCGCGCGACAGGCCGCGCTGAAAAGCGTTGTCGGTGCGCTCGACCTTGGAAATGAACTGCGCGACGTCGTCGTCCTGCGAGATGCGGCTGGCGGCGATTTCCTCGCCATCGCCGTAGAAACGGCTGATGAATCGCACGCGGCCGAGCAAGTCCTTCGCCTTGTAACCGGCGAAATAGAAAATCCCGTCCTTCTGGCGAATCTGTGTCGCTTGCATCGCCTCTCCCCAGGCTCACGCCTGTCCCTCCGGCAGGCGTCGCCGGGCGGAAATATACCCGATTCAGCCGGGACAAGCCGGGAGCATGAGGGCCTGCAGGACTTCCCCACTGGCCTTGTTTTGCACGAAAGCGACCACTCCGGAGTTCCCCGGCACCGCCTTCGGCAGCAGCGGCAGGCGCTGGCGCTCGACCAGCCTTGCCCCCTTGAAATCGAGCGGCCCGGCCCACTGCAGCACCACGTAGTCGTGCGGCAGCGACTTGCCGCGATTTTCGCCCGCTTTTACCTCGGAAATCAGCTTGTTTTCATAGGCGCCCAGGTACAGCGCAAGATCTCCCGGCGGCAGGCCTTCCAGCAGCTCGGCGCTGGCCTCCACCTCGAAGGCCTCCCTGCTCCGGGTGTCCAGCTGGAGGGAAATCCTGACCTTGGCCGGACGGGCATTGATGCCGGCGACCGCCTGTTCGAAATTGCCCGAGCGCCAGTCGCGGAAATCCCGTCCCTGCACCAGCACCTGCGGGGTATAGACCACCGCGGCGCGCGCCAGGGCAGCCATTTTGCGCTGGCGGGCCGAAAAAGCCTGTTTCGCGTAGGGGTCCTTCCAGCCGATGTAGTCCCAGTAGTCCACATGCAGTGCGATCGGCACCACGCGGTCGGGCGCGTAGCCTTTGCCGCCCAGGGAGGACAGCCAGCGGTCCGCCGGCGGGCAGCTGTCGCAACCCTCCGAGGTATAGAGCTCGACCAGAGCGGTGGTCGTCTTGGCGGATTGGGCGACGCATTGCGTGGCGGCGTCAGCGCTGGCCGCGCTGCCGAGGGCCCAAACCAGGACAAATAGAAGGTTTTTCATGCCTCTAGGTCGAAACACCTGCCCCTGAGCTTACTCGTCGGGCCCGATAATGGCGCCCCGATGGTCAATGCCCCCTTCTTCCTGGCCTCCTTTGCCTGGAACTACGCCCTGGGCATGACCTGGCTGGTGGTGCCGCTTTACGCCCATGCCAAGGGCCTTTCCGGGGCCGAGTTGGGCATCCTGTTCTCACTGCCCGCGGTAGCGCAGCTGGCGATCACCCTGGTGGGTGGCGCCTACGTGGACCGGGTGGGCGGCCGGCGCATCATGCTCGCCTCATCGGTGCTGCTGGCCGCAGGCGCGCTGGTAATGCCGTTCGCCTGGGACTTTCGCACGCTGTTCGCGGCGCAGCTGATCCTGGTGCTGGCGCGCGCCATGTTCTGGCCCGCCAATTGGGCCATCGCCTCGGAACTGCCCGGCGCGCACGGCGTCCAGGCGGGCCGCCTGAACGCGGTCAGCAGCGCGGGCCAGATCCTCGGCAACGGGTCCTGCGGCTTCGTGCTGGCGCTGGGCGGGTTCCACGTGACCTTCGGCGTGCTCGCCGCGCTCGCCGTCGCCGCGCTGCTGCTCGGCCTGCGCACCCCGACCAGGCCGCGCACCCAGGCCGCCGGCCAGCCGCTGTTCGCCAGCTACCGGATCCTGATCCGCATGCCGGTGCTGCTGTACGGAGTGATGTGCGCCTACCTGTCGGCGCTGCCGTTCTCGCTGTCGCTGTCGTTCTATCCGCTGCTGCTGCAATACCTGGGATTCGGCGAGGAAGCTTCGGGCGTGCTGCTTGCGCTGCGGGCGGTCGGCGGCATCGGCGCCGGGCTGCTGATCGCGCGCTTCGTGCACACCGGGCCGGGCAGCCTGTGGCCGGTGATTTCCGGCGCCTTCGTATCCGCGGGCGTGGGGCTGCAACCACTCTTCAGCCATTGGGCCACGGTCGGCACGCTGATGTTCGCACTTGGCGTGGGTTCGGGCCTGATGACGGTCTACTTCCAGGTCACCCTGGCCGCCCTGGTGAAACCCGAAATGCGCGGCTCGGCGATGGCGCTGGGCGGCGTGGGCTGGGGCGTGTCGCACATCACCACGCCGCTGGTGATGGGCCTGATGGCCGACCGCTACGGCATCCCCTCGGGGTTTTACGTGCTCGGGGTCGCCTCGCTGGTGGTGGTGGGCCTGGTCGCCGTGCTGCGCAACTGGGCCTTCGCCCGCACCAGGCTGGCCGCGGGGGCCCCCGCGTGAAACTTTCCGTCCTCGACCAGTCGCCGGTCATCGCCGGGCACAGCGCCGCGCAGGCGCTCGATGAAACGCTCAAGCTCGCGCGCCGCGCCGACCAGCTCGGCTATCACCGCTATTGGCTCGCCGAGCACCACGCCATCGCGGCGCTGGCCGACCCCTGTCCCGAAATCCTGCTCGCGCGCCTGGGCGCGGAGACCAAGCGCATTCGCATCGGCACCGGCGGCGTGCTGCTGCCCTACTACAGCGCCTTCAAGACCGCCGAGGTATTCAAAATGCTGGAAGCGCTCTACCCTGGACGGATTGACCTCGGCATCGGCCGCGCACCAGGCGGCGACCAGCGCACCGCGCGCGCCGTGGGCGGCGGCCGGATGCCCACCGCCGAAGACTTCCCGGAGCAAGTCTGGGAGCTGGTCCACCACCTTGACGGCACGCTGCCGGAGGACCACCCGTTCAAAAAAGTGCGCGTGCAGCCGGAAGGCCGGGCTGCGTCCGGCGTCGCACCGGAAGTCTGGCTGCTCGGCTCCTCGGACTACAGCGGCCTCCTCGCCGCGCAGCTGGGCGTGCGCTTTTCCTTCGCGCACTTCATCAACGCGCAAGGCGGGGATCAGGTCATGCGCGCCTACAAGCAGCGCTACCAGACTACGGGACGCGAGCCCGAACCGCATACTTCGGTGTGCTGTTTCGTCATCTGCGCGGAATCGGACGCCGAAGCCGAGCGTCTTGCCCGCGTAGTGGATTCGCGCCGCCTCGACATGGCCTACAACCTCGACACGCCGGTGCCGACCCAGGAACAAGCCGAGCAGCGGAGCTTCACCGACCAGGAGCGCGCCCACATCCAGTCACAACGCGGCCGCCTGGTGCATGGCAGCGCCGACACCTGCAAGGAAAAGCTGCTGAAGATCGCGGAGCAGTTCTCCGCCGACGAACTGATGGTGCTCACCATCACCGGCGACTACGCTACCCGCGCGGACTCGTATGAGCGGCTGGCGAAAGCCTTCAAGCTCTAGAAGCTTTAATTACTGAAACTTTTCCAGGTACTTCACCAGTTCGGGATAGCCACGCTCGCGCGCGATATCCAGCGGCCGCTTGCCGGCGCGGTTGCGCAGGCGCGGATCCACGCCCATGCTGACGAACGCCTTGGCCATATCGAGATGGTCGCCATCGGCGCAGGCGTGCAGCACATTGTTGCCCTTGAGGTCCGCCGCCTTCGGGTCCGCACCGCGCTCAAGCAGGTGCCGCGTGGTCTGCGGATTGCCCGTCATCGCCGCCCATTGCAGCACCGACTCGCCGTCGTCATTGCGCGCTTTCGGGTCCGCCTTCGCGGCGAGCAGCAGGTCGACGAACCAGGGATCCTCCTGCATCGCCGCGTAATGCAGCGGCGTCTCGCCGTTCTTCGAGCGCGCCGTCACCGGCGCGCCCGCCTTCACCAACATTTCAGACAGCGGCCGGAAGCCCTTCTCGATCGCGCGGTGCAGCGCAGTCTCGTTGTCCCCGTTGCGCGCATCCAGCTTCAGCCCGCTGCGCGCGACGATGCCTTCAGCCACCAGTTGCTTGTCGTCGTCGATCGCGCGAAACAGCCGGTCCTCCGCCGACTGGGCGAGCGCCACCGCCGAAACGGCAACAAGCAATGCGAATAGAACCGCTTTCATGCCTTCACTCCGTTTTGCGCGCCGGCTTCGCCAGATATTCCAGCGACTGCGCCTCGCCCTTGAGGGGCGTGACTTTGTCGGGATCGATGCGGATCATCAGGTAGTTGATGTGGTCGTCGATCCTGGTGAACCAGTGGCCGGTGCCCGCCGGGATCACCACCACGTCGCCGGCCTTGACCTGATGCGCCACGCCGTTCCGGATATCCGAGCCGTTGTTGCCGGGCCCGTTGAATTCGACGACGGTGCGCATCGTCGCGGGCCGCCGCTCCCGCTCGAGAATGTCGGGGCCCAGCACCAGCGTCGCCGCCCCGGAGAGGATGTAGTAGACCTCGCTCACGTGATCGTGCTCGGCCACCGAGCGCGGCGAGGGTTTCTCAAGCTTGCCGCGGTAG